>CAZIGN010000022.1:17104-25890 GCA_964538805.1 uncultured Lachnospiraceae bacterium | reverse complement strand
TATATGATATTTTACTAAAAAACATTAATATATGATATTTTATAAAAAAGAAGATATATCTCAATTAATATATCTTCTTTTTTATCTATCTAGATTAATACTTTTTTATTATTTATTACATTTTTTCACAACAAAATCTAAACTTATAGGATTTTTTGCACTTATTAAATATTCATCTCTTACTGGTGCTCCCCAGCTGTCATCTCCACCTACACCCATTTGTTTTGCTAGTATATTAAAAAAAGTATAATTATAATCAGGCAGTTCATAGGCATGATAGGCTGCATCCATTTCCCCTTCGCTGTTTGGTAATGCAGTAAATTCAAATTCTTGATTTATAGCTTCAAATAAAAGTCCACTATCCTTGTTTGTTTTTAACTTAACCCATCTTACCTTAGTCCTGTTCCCACAAGCTTGAACAACAGAGTATGGAGTTAAGTTGTTCTTTACAAAACCTTCATAAATTCCAGTTTTATATCCATTATTTCTATCAATATAATTCTCCATCTCACCTTTTCCAAAGTATTCAAAACGTTCAAGTTCTTTTATTAAGGTGAAATTCATTCCAAACAGTGGTATATTTGGAAGAGTCTTGCTTCCACTATATGATAAATTAACATATATCTCACCTAGTGCATTAACTTTATAAGATGTTGATATTATAACTTCTTTATCAGCAGGTATTTTATAATTTATTTTTATTATTGCTTCTTTGTTAGGAATAGTAACTTCATAGTCAAAATCGGTCATTATTTGATTTTCTTCAATAAACTTCCAAATTCCACTTTCAAAAGCAAACTTGCACCCTTTGTCATTATCTGTTTGAGCTCTGTAATAGCTTGGCATAGGTCTTCTTTCTATATATTCTACATCATCATAAATTAAAGAAATAAGACTTCCAGCTTGTCTTGAAAACATAACGCTAAAACCTTCACCTTTTATTCCTACATTAACATCTCCTTCAACAAGTGAAAATGATTTATCTATATTTTTATCTGATTTGTCATTTACAATTGTTTTCTTCTTTAAAAATTCTCCAAATGCTACTTCATAACCTGCTTTTGCCCATAACTTGTCTTTTTTAAGGTGTGCACTTGCAATTATTAAATAATCGCACTCTTTTTCTATGCTTTCTATCTTGTATTCATAAAACAATGTTTCTAAAGGGTTTACCACAATATTAACAGTATCTTCTTTTATGATTTTGTCGTCCTTATAAACAACTATTTTAAAATCATAGTCCTTTGTAGAAATAAAATTGTTCTTGTTTATTATTTCTATTCCTGTTAAAGAAGGTTTTAAAATTATACTTTGATACAAATACTTCATTTCCTGAACTTTTGGCGAATAAGTTCTATCAGCAAATATTACTCCATCACAACAAAAATTATTATCATTAGGTTTTTCTTTGAAATCTCCACCATATGCTAAGAATTTCGAACCATCTTCTCTCTTTTTTTCTATTGCCTGATCAATATAATCCCATATAAAACCACCCTGAAACATCTCGTATTTATCTTCTAAGTCAGTGTAATGTTTCATTCCGCCTAACGAATTACCCATAGCATGCATATATTCACAACTCATAAATGGTTTCTTCGGATCATTTTTTAAATATTCTTCTATCCCATCAGGCTTTAAATACATTCTACTTTCAACGTCACTAGTCTCATTGTATCTTCTGTCATTTGCAACTCCTTCATAATGAACAAATCTTGATGGATCTTTTTTTCTAAAATATTCAGACATTTTATAAATGTCTAGTCCGCCAAAAGCTTCATTTCCACATGACCACGATACGATACTTGGATGATTCTTATCTCTTTCTAGCATAGATTCTGCTCTATCCATTAAAGAATTTAACCATATCGGATTATCACTAGGCACTGCGGTTTGAGGGTCGTATCCATCCCTACACTGCCATGTTCCATGTGTTTCAAGATTTGTCTCATCTATTAGATATATACCATATTCATCGCACAAGTCATACCAGTATGATTGATTTGGGTAATGGGATGTCCTGACTGCATTTATATTATTTTTTTTCATAAAATTAATGTCATAGAGCATTTCTTCTTTGATTAAAGCTCTTCCATTAACATGACTAAATTCATGTCTGTTTACACCTCTAAAAACAATGCGCTTTCCATTAATACAATAAACCTTGTTTATTAACTCTATTTTTCTAAACCCTACTTTTTGATAAATTGTTTCTATCATGTCATTAGCATTATCTTCTATTATAAGAATCAGTGTATATAGGTTAGGTTCTTCTGCGCTCCACAAAAATACATCATCAACATTTATTGACAAACTATCTTCTTGGGAAATTATAGGTTTTCTAAAACTTGCAACTTCCTTATTGTTTTTATCTACCAAAGAACCTATCAAACTATAACCCTTTATAAAATTTTCACTATTTTGTGTAAGATATTCTAATTCTAAAGATAAGACTCCATCTTTGTACTCATTTTTAAGATCAGTTTTTACAAATATGTCTCTAAGATGCATCTGCTCTACAGCGTAGATATAAACATCTCTAAATATACCAGAAAACCTCCACATATCCTGATCTTCTAACCAACTAGCACTAGAATGTTTAAAAACTACAACTACAATTCTATTTGTTCCTTCTTTTAATGCATCCGTAATTTCAAATTCAGATGGAGTATTACTATCTTCTGAATATCCTATGAATATACCATTTAACAATACATAAAACGCTCTTTCAACACCTTGAAAAGAAATGAACTGTTTTTTATTTTTAAGTTTTTCATTTAATATAAATTCTTTTATATAAGTACCCATAGGATTAAAATTATCATCAATAAATGGAGGTTTGTTGTCAACTACACCGTCCCAAGGATACATAACATTGTTGTATTGACATTTATCATATCCTTCTAATTCTATATGAGATGGTACTTTGATCTTTTTCATTTTAGAAATATCACAATCTTCTAATAACAAATCAAAATTTCTTTCTTCTTTATGTTTTGCATATGTAAAATTCCAGATTCCATTAAGACTTTGTACTAGTTGTCCTTGTTCTGTTTCATAGTAATGGTCTGAATGTGGTTTAATTCTGTTAACTTGTACTATTTCCGGCATATAAAGCCATTCTAAATTCAAATCCGTCTTCATAGTTTTTCTCCATTCTTATAATTCTTTAAATCACTTTAGTATCAAAAAAATAAACTAACTACATTTTACTGTCGTTAGTTTATTATAGATTAATTATATATTTTTAACAATGATACAACGTGCTTAAAAATTGATTGATTGTGTTATAAACTTTGTTTATAAACAAAGTTTTGGTTTTAAACTTTACACATCAATACTATAATTTGGAGCTTCCTTTGTAATATGAATATCGTGTGGATGGCTTTCTTTAAGTGAGGCTGCTGAAATCTTAACAAAAGAGCTTTGTGTTTTTAATAAGTCTATATTCTTTGCACCACAATATCCCATTCCTGATCTTAATCCGCCTAATAATTGAAATACTGTATCTTCTACAGTTCCTTTGTAGGCTACTCTTCCTTCAACACCTTCAGGAACAAGCTTTTTAGCATCTGTTTGGAAATATCTGTCTTTACTTCCATTTTCCATAGCTGCTATTGAACCCATACCTCTATATACCTTATACTTTCTTCCTTGGTATAATTCAAAAGTTCCAGGACTTTCATCACATCCAGCAAAAATACTTCCCATCATACATACATCTGCACCTGCTGCTATAGCCTTTGTCATGTCTCCTGAGAATTTTATTCCACCATCGGCAATTACAGATATTCCATATTTTTTGGCTTCTTCATAACAATCCATTACTGCTGAAATCTGTGGAACACCTATACCTGCAACTATTCTAGTTGTACAAATCGATCCAGGACCAATACCAACCTTTACTGCATCAGCTCCCGCTTCTATCAAATCTCTAGTAGCTTTTGCTGTAGCAATATTACCAGCGATTACTTGAAGTTTAGGGTATTCGCTTTTAATAAGTTTAACAGTATTAATAATATTAGCAGAATGACCATGAGCAGAATCTAAAACAACAACATCTACTTTTGCTTCAACTAATGCTTTTACTCTATCCATAATGTTTTGAGTAATACCAATAGCTGCACCGCAAAGAAGTCTTCCTTGCTCGTCTTTTGCAGATAGAGGATATTTTATTTGCTTTTCGATATCTTTTATAGTTATTAATCCTTTAAGATTAAAATCATTATCTACGATAGGTAATTTTTCTTTTCTAGCTTTTGCAAGTATTGCTTTAGCTTCATCTAGTGTTATTCCTTCACGAGCTACAATCAATCCTTCTGTTGTCATAGAATCTTTGATTTTTTTGGAAAAATCTGTTTCAAACTTAAGATCACGATTAGTTATTATTCCAACTAATTTTTTACCTTCTGTTATAGGCACGCCAGAAATTCTAAATTTAGCCATCAAATCATTTGCATCACCAATAGTATGATCAGGTGATAAATAAAACGGATCTGTTATTACTCCATTTTCTGATCTTTTAACTTTATCAACTTCTTCAGCTTGTTGTTCAATTGACATATTCTTGTGGATTATTCCTATACCACCTTGTCTTGCCATAGCTATCGCCATTCTATGTTCAGTAACTGTATCCATTCCTGCGCTCATCATAGGAATGTTAAGTTTAATTGTCTTAGTTAAATTAGTTGTTAAATCAACCATGTTTGGTGTAATTTCGGAGTATGCCGGAACAAGCAAAACATCATCAAAAGTTATTCCTTCTGCAATAATCTTTCCCATTAAATAATCCTCACTTTCGTCGTTATATTTTTGCAATTTTAACAGATTTAATAATAACTGTCAATAGATAAGCGTCTACTAAAGTTTTCTTTAAATATTCATATAAGGACCTAACCTTGCTAAATAATCTTGTTTATTTTTATAATTGATATCATAAGCTCCTACTTTTCTCCAAAAAGACCTGTCATGATTAAGATGATGAATATGGCAAAGTTCATGAATTACGACATAATCTATGACATCTAGTGGCGCCATGGACAATCTGTAATAAAAAGTCAGTTCTGCCTTGTTGTTACATGTACCCCACGTACTTGGAGAGTTTATAACTTTGATATTTTTAGCTTTTACTCCTATAATTTTTTCATAAAACGCAACTCTTTTTTTAATGATTTCTTTGGTTTTATTAGTATAAAACTTTACAAGTAGTTCTTTTATCTTTTCTTCTTTTATCTTTTCTTCTTTTACATTTTCTTCTAATAAATCCTCGTTAAAATCAAATTCTAGTTCACTTAGTATCTCTGATAATGTTATTATCTTTCCAAACAGTAAAAAGTTTTCTTCTTCAACATATTCTTTTTTGGTTCTTATAACTTTTCTATTATCTATTTTATCTAAAGTGTTGATTATGACTTTTTTGCTTTTTAGAATAATTTTTTCCAATTCTTCTTTACTTGTTTCTTTAGGAACTTTTAGTGTAATCAATCCTTCATTCGATATTGTTAAATTGATTTTTTTTCCTTTACTATATTGTACGTGATAATTTACAATTTTACCATCTATTGATATCTCCAATTAAAACACCTTCACTATCTACTTAATATTTTTATTTTAATAAAACAACCAAAACAATAACCTAAAAAGGAAACTGTTTTGGTTGTTTTTATTACATAAACACCTTTGTTGGAACTTGCTTTTTGATAGCTTCAAGAAATTCATTGTTCAAATTCAGAAATACTTTAGCCGTACTAGCTCCATGTCTTATTATCATTACATAAACTGTATCACTATCATATCTAGAAGTATAATCAAAAGTCATCATTTGCATTCCTTGATTTAGATACCTGTCAAGTTTTTCAGAATTCATCGGTGCAAGAAGTTCTATCTTATTGATTTCAAATATGCTTCCTGCTTTTCTTTTGTCTTTACCATAAATCTTGTCAACATTTAAAGTGTCTTTTATTAATTGATATTCATATTCTAGCGTTGTGTAAAAAAACAACAAATACAAAAGGTAACCTGCTATAAAAGCAACAACCATAAAATACATACCTATTAAAGGAATACTAAGAATTGTTAATAATGCACTTCCAACTATTGAAAATATTCTTGCAAATATTTCACTTTTAGATATTTTTACACTAATTATAGCTTCTAGATACTTTTTTTCCATTACATCATACCCATTCCTGGTGCTGCTGGCATAGCCGGCGCGTCTTCTTTGATATTTGCAACTACTGATTCTGTTGTTAATAATGTTGAAGCAACACTTGTTGCATTTAAAAGTGCACTTCTTGTAACTTTGACTGGATCTAATATACCAGCTTCTACCATGTTAACATACTCTTCTTTTAGTGCATCATATCCTACACCTATTGCTGATTCTTTTACCTTGTTAACAATAACTGAACCTTCAACACCTGCATTTTTAGCGATAGAAAACAATGGTGCTTCTAATGCTTTAAGTATAATATTAGCACCTGTTTTTTCATCACCTTCTAAGGTTGCTGCTAATTTTTCCACTTCTTTTGAAGCGTGAATATATGATGAACCACCACCTGCAATGATTCCTTCTTCTACAGCTGCTCTAGTGGCATTAAGAGCATCTTCCATACGAAGTTTTCCTTCTTTCATCTCTGTTTCTGTAGCTGCTCCTACTCTAATAACAGCAACTCCGCCTGCAAGCTTAGCTAATCTTTCTTGTAACTTTTCTCTATCAAAATCTGAAGTGGTTTCTTCTATTTGTGATCTGATTTGTGCAACTCTTGCAGCAATCTCAGCCTTGTCACCTTCTCCGTCAACTATGATTGTGTTTTCTTTTTGTACTTTAACAGACTTAGCTCTACCTAATTGCTCAATTGTAGTTTCTTTTAATTCGAAACCTAATTCTTCTGAAATAACCTGACCACCTGTTAGGGTTGCAATGTCTTTAAGCATTTCTTTTCTTCTATCACCATAACCTGGAGCTTTAACAGCAACAACTGAAAATGTTCCTCTTAATTTGTTTACTATTAATGTTGTCAATGCTTCACCTTCAACATCTTCTGCAACTATAAGAAGTTTTGCTCCTGATTGTACTATTTGTTCAAGTATTGGAAGAATCTCTTGAATATTTGAAATCTTTTTGTCTGTGATAAGAATGTATGGATTATCAAGGTTAGCTTCCATTTTTTCCATATCTGTAGACATATAAGCAGAAATATATCCTCTATCAAATTGCATACCTTCTACTAGATCTAATTCAGTCATCATAGTCTTAGATTCTTCGATAGTTATAACACCATCATTTGATACTTTTTCCATAGCGTCTGCAACCATCTTACCTACTTCTTCGTCTCCTGCAGATATAGAGGCTACTTTACTAATCTGTTCTTTTCCATTAACTTTGCTACTCATCTCTATTACTGCTCTTACTGCAACATCTGTAGCTTTTTTCATACCTTTTCTTAAAATAATTGGGTTAGCTCCTGCGGCTAAATTCTTAATACCTTCATTAATCATTGCTTGAGCTAAAACTGTTGCTGTTGTTGTACCATCTCCTGCAACATCATTTGTCTTTGTAGCAACTTCTTTAACTAATTGTGCACCCATATTCTCAAATGCATCTTCTAATTCAATTTCTTTAGCTATTGTTACACCATCATTAGTAATAAGTGGAGCACCATAACTTTTATCTAATACTACGTTTCTTCCTTTTGGTCCTAATGTAACTTTTACAGTATCTGCTAATTTATTAACACCTGCTTCTAGCGCTGCTCTTGCATCTGCACCATATCTAATTTCTTTTGCCATTTATAATTACCTCCTTTTTGTACTATTCTACTATAGCTAGAATATCACTTTCTTTAACGATTATGTACTCTTCTTCTTCAATTTTAACTTCTGTTCCTGCATATTTTGAATAAATCACTTTGTCACCAATTTTAACTTGCATAGGAACAATCTTACCATCTTCTGTTGCCCCAGGTCCCACAGCAATAACTTCTGCATGTTGAGGTTTTTCTTTTGCCTGTCCTGGTAATACTATACCTGATTTTGTAGTCTCTTCTGCCACTAATTGTTTAATTACAACTCTGTCTCCTAATGGTACTAATTTCATTCTTATTCCTCCTTAAAATTCTTTTTTGTTTATTAGCACTCTTAATTGTTGAGTGCTAATTCATTATATATAATAACTAATTTGTCAAAAAAATGCAAGAGTTTTTTATCACTCAGAATTATTTTTTTTGTTTTCTTTGTTTTTCTATCTGTGTTTTACCATAATAAAACAAATATTGCTGAGCATATCCACCTAAGTCTCCGTATTTTTCTTTAGCGAAGCTAGTTATAGTTTTTATTGATTGAGGTTTTTCAAAATACCTATCTTCTACAACTCTTTTGATCCAAACATCTATAGGAAATGCCTCTCTATGAGAAAGACCAAATAACAAAATACAATTTGCAACTTTTTCTCCTATGCCTTTTATGGTTATTAATTCTTCTTTCTTTTTTTCATATCCTAAATTCAAAAATTCTTCGTTATAGATATTGTCGTACCAGAAGACAGCATTTTTTATGTATGGAGCTCTAAAACCAGTCTTACATTCTCTTAATTCTTCTTCAGATATTTTTAAAAAATCTTGCACTGTTGGAAACGAGTAATAATCTTCTCCTTCAATGTTTGCGATGTTTTTTCCATGTTTTTGAGAAATGTTTTTAATTATTTGCTTTATATGTGGTATTTGCTTGTTCTGTGAAATTATAAAAGAAATCATTGTTTCGAAAAATTCCTGATTCATAAGTCTCAT
>CAZIGN010000022.1:14485-17004 GCA_964538805.1 uncultured Lachnospiraceae bacterium | reverse complement strand
GTGAAATTATAAAAGAAATCATTGTTTCGAAAAATTCCTGATTCATAAGTCTCATACCACTTAGGGTTTCTATAGCTTCTATTAAAGTTTCATCTTTTTTTATAATCATTTCTTTGATGATAGAATAATTTGTATCTAAATCAAAATAGTTTTTCCAAACATTATTAAAGTCTTCTATAGAGGTATTAAAAAAATATAGATTTTCATTATCTTGTTTAATATGCAAAGCCTTTTGATATGCTACTAAAACATATTCATTTTTATCAATTCTATTGAAATTAAAACACTGTCCACATTCTAGAGTTTGTTCTATATTGAATTCTTTTATGTCTCTTAGAATAATATGCTTACCTTCAATATTGATTTTATAATTCGCACTAACATCCTTCATTTTATTCACCATACTATATAAGCTTATATTTTTTTAATGCTTTATAAACACCATCATTTAGCATTGTATCTGTAACAAAATCGGCTAATTCTATAAGTTCTTTGCAAGAATCTCCCATAGCTATTCCGTGTTTTACATACTTGATCATCTGCGCATCATTCATACTATCACCTATAGCATAAGTTTTTTCATTAGATATCCCTGAATAATCTAAAAATCTCTCTATTCCTTTTGCTTTTGAAAAACCTTTTGGAATTAATTCTAGTAGTTTTCCTTTATGATTAACAAAGTCGAATTCTTCATTTAACTCTTCATAGATTCCCTCAAAATTACTTTCTTTTGTATATCTGGCACTTATCTTTGCAACTTCGAGCAAACCTTTTTTTATTGGTTTTATATAGTCACCTACCTCTTTATAATAAATGCTATATGTTCTTTTATAATCTTCACTTAGCATTTCTTCTTCAAAATACATATAATCATGTCCTTCAGGAATTGGTAAAAAATTATATTTTCGCATTAAATCTACTACTTTATCAGCAATTTTTTTATCTAGGTCGTATCTATATATAACTTTTTCTTGCACCTCAACATAAGTTCCACCACCAGCAATAATAGCATCAAAACCTAGATTCATAATGCTTTTAAATATCATAGGCTTTGTTCTTCCTGTACATATTACTGTTTTAACATTGTTTTTTTTAAGTAACTTGAAAGCTTCAACTGTACTATCTTTAATTTCATGTTCAAAATCATATATTGTTCCATCTATATCAAAAAAGATGACCGGTTCATTCTTTAAATAATCTGTATTCATATACTTCCTTTCTTGTCTTAATATAACAACTTCTATACATATATTGAGTTCAATTTATTGAAATTCAATAAGTATAATCATATCATAAAAATATCAAAAAATCTGTATCAAAGTACACAAAAATATATAATTTAAAAATATAGGCTTTCCTTTTTTGCTAAAAAGTATTACAATAGTCTCATAGATTTTAATTCTGATTTGTAGAGAGTCAGTTAATAAGGTTAAGAACGGAGGACATATAATGGCTAAAAAACTTGGAAAATTAATAATAGTTACAGCAGTAATTGCTGGAATCATTGCTGTTGGTATCTTAGTATACAACAAAATAAAAGGTGATTCAGATGATTTTGACGATTTTGATGATTTTGATGATGAAGATTTCGATGATGATTTTTCTGATTTAGAGAGCGAATCTAATCGCGGATATGTTTCGATACCAGTTGATGGTAGTGAAGAAAAAGCAAGTGAATAGTTTTTAAAAATCAATATAGCGCCACCCTTTAGGGTGACGCTTTTTTACTTACTTATTATACTATTTAATTTGTTCATTGCGCGTATGAGTGAATCCTTTGATTCTTTCCAAGGCTCATCTTGATATCTATAATCAAATTTGTTAATAAACCAAGAAACATCTTCTAATACTCTTTCCATATTGTTAATAAACACGCTATTTGTTACTTCATTAAATTCTTCTATTGATTTTCCTGAGAGATATTTGTTAGAAAGTTTCACTAACTCTTTGTAATGTTTCAGGCAAAACCCTCTAGAATTCTTATATTTCTTTTTAAATTCATCATCATTTTTATATAAATGAAAAATTGTTGCCATATATCTTTCAAATCTTGCTTCTACTTTTTCACATACAAAGCATGTATCTTCAAGTTTTTCAATATAATCTATTAATGCACTATTATCTACTTTCTTAAAAAATCCTTTAGATACAGAAGCTTTTTGTTTTTTTATAATATCTTCATTTATTTTTTTTATATGTGTACTTAAAACTATTGCCATACCTAGTCTATTGTTTTTTTCATATACCATCTTTATATGTCTTTCACAAAAACCAAGTTCATCAGTTTTTGCTCTTATGTCATCTTCCATATAACTTGGCCCCATAGTAAAATCTATAACTTCTTTTTCTATTTCATCTCTCATAATACATATTGGACATTCACATTTCGTCTCTATTTGTTTATTGAAAGCATCGTTTACTGGAATTGTATATAACTTTTCACTCATATTATTAATTCACCTTGTCTTTCACTCTACTTTATCTTTCACTCTACTTTATCTTTCACTCTACTTTTTCTT
>CAZIGN010000022.1:0-14385 GCA_964538805.1 uncultured Lachnospiraceae bacterium | reverse complement strand
TCTTTCACTCTACTTTTTCTTTCATTCTACTTTTTCTTTCATACATCATCTTATCGGCACGGCTAACTAAGTTTTCTAGATTTTTATCAATTGAAGAATTAAATTTTGCGTATCCATAGGCTATTTCAACTTTATTAGTAGCATATCTATTGTATCTTACTATTTCTTCTTTCATCCTAGCTATTCCATTCTTAACAACTTCATTACTAGCATTTTTCATTACAACTGCAAACTCATCTCCGCCTATTCTAAAACACTCACCTAATTGCTCAAATCCATGTTTTATACAATCTGCTGAAACACTAATTAATGTGTCTCCAGCGCTATGACCACAAGTATCATTTACCTTTTTTAAATAATTCATATCAAAGGTTACAATTGTAACTTTTTGCATCTCAAATAAATTAGTTGAAAACTCTTTAAGCACTTTTTCAAAGTAAGTTCTATTTTTTAACTTTGTAAGAATATCTTCATAAGCTAAACGTTCAAAAACTTCAGCTTTAATACCTTTTTCAGTCAAATCAACCAATCTTCTATAATAATGAACTGCTAGCATAATAATAAATATTAAAAATCCAAATCTAAATCCTAAAGCAAAATCATATACATCATTTGAGTAATACCTCAATATATCAAAAGAAGAAAAGAATAGTAAAATCAAAGTAGATATCAATAAGTACTTTGAATCGCTTGATTTAGTAGTTATATAGTCTTTTAAAGAGACAACTATTACTATTAACACAGTTGCAATAATAATTATATGTGTATTTAAAACTGTTTCATAAAAATCCGAAATATTTGCAAATTGCATGAATACATTAATGAAAAAATTAGCAAAAACCATTATATAGATTGCGTCAAATAGCTTGTTTTCTTTTGGGTAATAACTTTTTTGAATAAATGTTATCATTGGACCTGGCGCAAGCATTAGTGTCAAAAATGTTATTATTGTAAGAATAGATGTATATTGGTAAACTATTTGTACTAAATTAGTCTCTAACAAAGACCAAATCGATACAAACAAAGTTAATAATCCAAGATATGTCAAACCACCTTTACTAGTTGCATTTTTTCTTACTGCAAACTGAAAGAGCAATAACCCTAATCCGATAATTCCAGTTAATAAACATAAAAAAACATTAATTAAATTCTTAGACACCAAGTTAAGAATTAACGCACCCTTACTAGATATATAAAAATCACTAATAAAGCCTGCGCCGTCATTATAATGGGAGACAAGCTCAATTGTAATAGTTTTTCCTGATGAATCTTTACCTAGTTCAACAAAATGCCATGCACTTCCTGGTGTATTACCAAATGTTCTTTTATCTTCATAACCAAAATTATAGATTAAATCTTCTCCAATCCATATTCTCACAGTCTGGTTACTTGATTTGAATTTTAAACTTGAGCCAAGAGTTTCTAAATCAGGTAATATATTTGATATGATAAGTGGATTATCAATCGGATTTTCTAGTGTGATTGGTAATTCTTTAATAATACTTTTATCCTTATCTAACTTCCAATTATCATTAAATGAATATAGCTTCTCATTAGTGGCATCCGCCTTAGAACTTTCAAAAGTAAAAATAGCAAACAATAATATCCCTATAGAAATAATAATCATTACTAAATATCCATATAACAGCTTAGTATTTTTCATACATCTACCTTTCTCGTTTAAGAATAAATCAGATACATTAATAATACAAGAATTCCAAAGATAAATCTAGTGTTAATTAATATTTTCTAATTTTATTTCATTTTATTCCCAGGCTTTTTTTAGTCTTTTAATTCCTTCTTTAATATCTTTTTCTTCTAAGTTTGCAAAACCTAAAATAATTGTAGGATATTTAGGAATATATGTATTTTCATAATAGTACTCTGACAAAGAATATACCTTAACACCTTCTTTTTTAGCACTATCTATAAGTTCTTTTTCTGTTAAGTCTTTTTTGATTTGAATAAGGATATGTATACCAGCACTTTCTCCACTTATTTCATAATCTATGTTCATTTGCTTTAACTCATTGATTAAAATGTCATGTTTAATTCTGTAAACCGATCTCATTTTATTAAGATGCCTCTCATAGGCGCCTATTTTCATGAAATCATTAACTATATTTTGATCCACTCTTGATACTGTAGAAGAAAAAAAATCCAACTTTTCTTCATAAATGCTCATAAGTTTTTTAGGCAATACCATATAGCTCATTCTCAAACCTGGCGCAATCGATTTTGAAAAAGTTCCCATGTATATTACTTTTTCATAACTATCTAAACCATAAAGTGCGGGTATTGGTTTGCCTTTATATCTAAACTCACTGTTATAGTCATCTTCTATGATATATCTATCCGTTTTTTCACTCGCCCATTTTAATAATTCTAGGCGTCTTTTAATTGTCATGATAACACCTAAAGGAAATTGATGCGACGGTGTAACATACACATAATCGGCTTTAGATTGAGATAATTCATTAGTTATAAGACCTTCTTTGTCAACATTTATCGGAACTATCACATGACCTTCTTTTGCAAATAACTTCATTGCCTTCATGTATGTTGGATTTTCGGAGGCTATATAGGAATTCTTTTTTATCAAATGATTAACAAGCAACAATAGATATTCACTACCGGCACCAATTATAATTTGATTTTTATCACACTTTACTCCTCTAGATTCGTAAAGATATGAACATATAGTCTCTCTGAAGTTTTCTTCACCTTTTTTATCTCCTGATAAAAAAAGCTCTGCTCTATCATAGTTTAGGGTACTTTTCATAAGTTTTCTCCATACATTAAATGGAAAATAACTTAAGTCCACACCTCGTGGTGAAAAATCTATGTCAAAATTTTCTTTTTTTTCTGTACTCGCATTATCTAGTTTTTCTTCTTTTATTTTTATATTATAAAGAAGGGATACTTCTGCAACAAAGTATCCCTTACATGAAATTGAATAAATATATCCTTCTGATAAAAGTTGCGAATATGCCATGTCAACTGTTGTTCTGCTAACTTGTAAATATTCTGCAAGCTTTCTTGTTGATGGTAATTTGTAATTATAATCTAAATTACCTTTTTTAATCTCTTCTTTTATATAATCATAAATTTGCTCATATAAAGGTATTAAGGATTCACTATCTATAATAATAGTAAGTTCTTTCATAATTCATTCACTTTCTTAATTGCTTTTAACTTCAGCTTTTATTCTATCTCTTATATCTCTAGCTTTATCTTTTAATTTACTGTCAGCCATCTTAGAAATTAAGATGTCACCAATTAGTTTTACCGAAGTTTGGTAATCTTTTGTTTTCCTTGCTAATTCAGCTACAAGATAAATATATTGCCACTCATCTAATCCACATATAGGAAAGCTTTCCTGACTCATTGCAGACTTTAAGCCTTCATAAGCTTGTTTAGTAAACTCTGCTTCTTGCTTTCTAAGTGATAAAACTTCTTCATCTTTTACGTTATCATTATCAGCAATCATTTTTTCTATCTTTCCTCTTACTAACCAAGAAAGTTTAAGACAAATATAACCTTTTTCACTGTTTCTTGCTCTTTTTACGACAGCATTTGCTAATGCTAACTGATGTCTTAAAATAGCATCATCATATGTATAAAAATCCGAACCATCATCTATACTACTAAACTTAGGTGAGATAACATCTCTAATTAATTTACCTTGTGCATATGATAAATGATCAAAATATCTAGTGAGTGCAGCGTAACCACATTCATTACAAACAATAGCGTCATATTTTAACAAGTCCACATTCTGATAAGTTGGCCTTAAGTCAGTATCCGAATCTAATTTTTTAACTTTACCAATCTTAGGTGTCTTTGATTTAAATTTAGCCTCACACACAGGACACTCAAAAGATTTGTCAAACAAGAAATCAGCTTCATTTATCACCTTTTCTTCTTTGATTTCCGTCGCTTCAGACTTTTTTTCATCTTGTTCTTCATACAAATTAACATCTGTAAGATTCCCTAAGCCTAATTTTTCTAGTCCTTGGAACAAATTACCATCCATATTAACACCTTTCCTTTCAAATTAATTATATCTTAAATGAACTTTTTAAAGATACAATTCTGTTAAATACCAAACTATTTTCTGTTGAATCTTTTGCATCAACACAAAAATATCCATGTCTTACAAATTGAAAACTATCATACGGTTGAGCTTCTTCTAAGTTCTTTTCTAAATAGCAGTTTTCAAGTGCAATTAAAGAATCTGGATTCAGATTTAATGAACCATCTTCGTTTAGCTTTCCTTTTTCTTCATCAATTATATTCTCATATAGTCTGACTTTTGCATCTATGCAATTATTAGCATCAACCCAATGAATTGTGCCTTTAACTTTTCTTCCTGTAAAACCAGTACCACTCTTAGTTTCAGGGTCATAGGTACAATGAACTTCAACCACTTTACCATTTTCATCTTTAATAAAACTTTCACATTTCACAAAATAAGCATTCATCAATCTTACTTCGTTGCCTGGAAACAATCTAAAATACTTCTTAGGTGGTTCTTCCATAAAATCTTCTCTATCAATATATAATTCTTTTGAAAATGGAATTCTTCTACTACCTAGTTCTTCATTTTCAGGATTATTAATGACTTCAAAGTATTCTATCTGATTATCAGGATAATTATCAATAACAAGTTTAATAGGGTCTAATACAGCCATCATTCTTGTCTTTTTAAGCTTAAGGTCTTCTCTTATACAATATTCTAACATTGCATAGTCAACCGAGCTATTAGCTTTTGAAACACCTACTAATTCCATAAATGTTTTCAAAGCTTCTGGTGTGAATCCTCTTCTTCTTAACGCTGCAAGAGATACTAATCGCGGATCATCCCATCCATCAACTATACCATCTTCTACTAATTGTTTTATATATCTTTTACCTGTAATAACATTAGTTAAGTATAACTTTGCAAATTCAATCTGCTTTGGTGGAATCTCATATTCAACTTCTCTTACAACCCAATCATATAAAGGTCTATGATCTTCAAATTCTAAAGTACAAATAGAATGACTTATTCCTTCTATCGCATCTTCAATCGGATGAGCAAAATCATACATAGGATAAATGCACCATTTGTCCTTTGTGTTATGATGATACATATGTGCCACTCTATAAATAATAGGATCACGCATGTTAATATTAGGCGAAGACATATCTATCTTTGCTCTTAGCACTTTTTCCCCATCTTTATATAGCCCATTTTTCATGTTATTAAAAAGCTCAAGATTCTCTTCTACACTTCTTTGTCTATAAGGACTTTCTTTTCCAGGACTTTTTAAATCTCCTCTATACTCACGGATTTGCTCTGGTGTTAAATCGCAAACATATGCTTTTCCTTTTTTTATCAGTTTAACAGCTGCTTCAAACATATCATCAAAATAATCAGAAGCAAAAAATATATTATCGATTTTTACGCCTAGCCATAAAACATCAGCTTTTATAGATTCAACATATTCAGTTTTTTCTTTTGTAGGATTAGTGTCATCAAATCTTAGGTTAAATTTACCGTTATACTTTTTTGCGAGACCATAATTTAAAAGTATAGATTTTGCATGACCAATATGTAAATATCCATTTGGTTCAGGTGGAAATCTAGTTATTATCTGAGTGTTTCTTCCCTCCGCTAAATCTTTATCAATAATCTGTTCAATAAAATTCTTTGATACTACTTCGTTATCCATTTTAATACCCATGTATATCAAATATCCCTTTAATATTACCCATAACAATTAAAAAGGGTTACATGTTTCCTTTCTTATAATATTATTTTCATTCTTTTAATATTCTATTTCATTTTTGTAATAATAATATTATTACTACTACTTTCTATTTAATATAATAATGTATATGATAATAACACATTTTGTCAACTTTTTAAATATTTTTATTGATTACTTTTTTATCAGTGCCATCATAGTTAATTGAAAAATCAGTTTTATAACCTCTTTTATAAGAATAGTGTATTCTCTTATCTATTCTATTTAATTCAAAATCTTTTACATCAAAGTCAATTGGTGCTTCACCTTTATCGTCAATTCTAATAAGAAAATCAGTTTTTCCCTCACCATTTTTATATATACAAAAAAAATGTCCATCGTCATATTTTAATTTTTCAATATCACCTTCTAAAAAGCTCTGAAATATAACTCTTTCAGGTATTTCTTCATATTCGTTAAACTTTAAAGCTAAAGCAGTTAATATGTCTTGTGAGTCTTCTAATATTGAAGTATACCTTTTATCTTTTAGAAAATGTTTCAAATAATCATTTGGTTCTAAATCAACACTTTTCATATCTATTGAAGCCGTATAATCTTTTATGATTCTGAAAAGTTCTTCATCTAATTTGTCAAGAATATATAATTCTCCTGCAACACTAAACAAAATAAAGGCACCTTCTATATCATTTTGAACCAATGCCTCATATCCTTCTTTTAATTTATCACCAATCTTCATAATTTTACCAACCTTTCAATTCATAGCAAATATATAAACATGTGAGTTTTAGATGTGTTTTTTTATTTGCTTATATAGTTTATCTTATAGTATAAGAATAATTATACTATAGGATAAGTCTTTTTATCAATCTTATTTATAAATCAAGCTATTATCAAGCTATTATTTAAATAGAAATTTAAAAAAGGGACCAAGTCCCTTTTTTATTATCTATATATATGAAAATTATTTAATCTTCTTTTAAACTTGTAATAGTTGTTTTTTTAGATAGATACTTTGTAAATGACCTAGAAATCATATTTGCAAATATAAAATTTATTACTGCAAGTATCAAAATATGATGTATTCTGTAATATTTATATATATCTGCAATTTGTTTAAATCCCATTAAGTTAAGTATAAATGTTATTAACAAAGTCAGTATAAAGCATACTATCATAGTTCCAATTACATCTACAAAATTAATCTCTCTAATCATCTTTTGATCCATACCAATTGATTTGAATATAATAAAATCTGATTTTTTAAGCTTCATCATCATGTATGTAATCATCATTCCTAAGAAAAATATTACTATTATAGCTATAAAACTAATAGTCATAGTTGTAAGTTTTTCAGATACTAAAACCGGATCAAGTGTTGTAGCTCCAACTTTATAAACACTTATTGCATCATAGCCTTTTTGTCTTATAAGCTCTAAGACATCTTCTGTGTATGCAAAATCTTCTATAAAAACAGATAATTGTTTTGATTCTAAACTAGGAAAAATGCTATCAAAAAATTCTTTACTTACTTCCACAACATTAGAACCTAGTTGTGTTTCAGATGATAAAACTTTAACTTGTTTATAAATCGTAGCTAATTCGTTTGTACCCTCACTTTCTAATTTAGTTGGTACATAACTTAATATTCCACCTGGTGCAATCTTATATTGTGTGATTTGGCCAGTGTTTGAATTTACTTTGACATTTTTCTCATAAAAACGTTCAGAAAGCATTACGTTATTATCTTCTAATGTAGTATTAGGTACAAATATCGGATTCATAAAACCAATAACACTATCTATTGTAGCATCAAACAAGGTCTCTGGCATAAATGACTCCGTCATACTCGAAACCAAAGAAATGTCTGCACCCTTTCCTTGTGAAGTTACTGGAAAATCAATTCTAGATGAAATGCTTTTAGTATTTGCCGATAATATTCTACAAAGTTCTTCACTAAAATACATTTGCGAATCATTCGAATTGCTAACTCCGACAACTTTAAACTCATATTTAATATACTGTCTTTCTGTCCACATATTCTTATTACACAAATACACTTCAATTGTTTTACCCTGCATATCTTTGTAATCTTTCCCAACAACAACTTCAAATAATTCATCTGCTATTTCACCTTTTATAAGAGATTTTTCATCTATTGCCTTAGCACTTCTCATAAACTGGTCATACTTTAAAAATTCTATTTCTAGATGATCTGGCATATCATAATACTCATTTTCTCGCACTTTATAAACTTTTTTGTAATCATCATTTTCTTTATAAAAGTAGTTGATATCATTTACCGAATCAAATAGATCGATTTCTTCAACATATTTTATATCCTTGATTGCTTTAACATCTTCTTCATCCATTATTGAAGAATCCATGTTTCTAACTACAAGTCTATTAAGCGAACCATTTGCAAATGCCTTGTCACTATAAACCTTAGAGGTTGCACCATCTAAGTTAGTAGCAAAAGAACCAAAGAAAATATAAAATGATAATGATATAAATAGCATTAACGATAAAATAAGTCCATTTCTTTTTGGTTGTGCCAATTTGTTCATTCTAAGAAACTTACCTGCTGTTTTGATATGCTTTAACTTAGCCTTTATTCTTTTTTTCATTGTTGGCTTTGGATCATAGGTCTTTTTTTCTTTTTTGGTTTTTCCAGCTGCCTGAAAACTTTTTTCAACTTCATCCTTTAATTCATCTACAAAATGTGGTTCTCTTAGTTTCATATCGTCAATTATTTCACCATCAAAAAGTCTTAGTTTTCTAGATGCATAATCTTTTGCTTCCTCAAAATTATGAGTAACAACTATCACTAATTTTTCTTTAGACAAATCATATAAAAGTTGCATTATTTGCTCACTGTTTTCTACATCAAGGTTGCCTGTTGGTTCATCCGCAATCAATATGTCCGTTTCCTTAGACAATGCCCTAGCTATAGCTAATCTTTGCTTTTGTCCACTAGATAGCTGCGAAGCTCTACTTTTTGCCACATTAGAAAGGCCAACTTTATCAAGAAAATACATTGCTTTTTCTCGAACTTCTTTTTTACTTAATTCTTTCTTTTTATTGTAAATCAATAATGCCGTTTCAATGTTTTGGATAGCTGTATAGCTATCAATTAGATTATAGGCTTGGTAAATAAAACTTATGTATTTTTTTCTATATAATTCCCAATCTTCTTTTCCAAAATGTGATGTTGCATTACCATTAATATATAGCTCGCCTTCTTCATAAGTATCCGCCCCGCTAATTACATTTAGCAAAGTAGTTTTGCCACTACCACTTTCACCAGTGATAGCAACAAACTCTCCTTTATTCAGTTCAAGATTTACCTTGCGAAGTGCAAGCGCAACAGAATTATTACTGTGATAGTATTTTGATACATTTGTTAATTTAATCATAGCGCTTGTGTACCTAGATTATATAGATACAATTCCTTTCATTATTAGTTTGTCTCTAAATATCATACTTAGATGCTAACTGTGCAGGTGGAAGCTTTAATAACTTTCTTATTGGGGTAATTCCTATTAGTATATTAATTGTGTAAATGAAAACTAATGTTAATACAAAAGCGTACCATGGGAAAATAACACTCATACCTAAAGATGGTACACTTCCAATAAACTTAGTTATAATTGCCGTCAATGTAACACCAACTAAAGAGGTATAAGTTGTTATTAATATAGTTTCTATTGCAAACAATCCTATAATACTAGTTTTAGATATACCAAGCAGACGGTAAACACCTAAATCAGTCATTCTTTGAATTGCATTTGCTCTCATCATAAAGTATAGAATAATCATTGATACAGCAAATATTGTAAGTGTAATTATAAGTCTTTGGCTAATTCTTTCATTTCTGCTGTTTTTAAACTCTGTAAGAGCTTTTGTATAATCATCAACTATAGTAATATTGACATTTTCTAAGGTTTCATTATCAAGTGAATTCTTTAAAAAATCAGTCATAGCTTCTTTGTCAGAAGTATAAATATTAAATCTCTTAAGCTTAGTTATTGCTTTTTCTAATAGCAACTCATAAGAACCTTCTTTTACAACATAATTTGCTTCAAATTCATCAGGAAATGTTCCTGCAACATTATACTTTATCCCTAAGGCTGTTTCATAAGTAAATAAAATATCATCAGCATTTTCCATTTCAAACAAGAACTCTTCATAAGTTATGTTTATTCTTCTTTCAATTCTTTCTAACTCTTCTAAATCTGGTTCTTCTCCTCTTGCTGCTCTCTCAAGAGTTTTTTTGTGATAATTATATAAATTTCTACTCTTTTCTTTAAAATATTCATCTTTTATTAATTCATAAGTAGACTCTGAAACTAAAGCTTCATCAGTTTGTAACGTTATGTCTTTAAATTCTTCCTTATAAACATTTTTTAACATATCAAGCGAGGCAACTGGCTCACTCCATGTTGAAACACCAAGCCCCGTTAATTCATCAATATAAACACTTGGTTCATTAGTATCACTTATACCAACAATTTTAAGTGCCATTCCTTCTTTTGAGACTATTACTTCTTTGCCTATAAAGTGTTGTACACTCGTTATTACATTAGATATCTCGTTTTCTTGATTAATAAAACTATCTAAAACCCACTTATCAATAACAATCTCGCCGTATGCTTCTGGCATTTTTCCATATATTAGTTTGCTTTTATCAAGTTTTTTCAACGATACTAAAGAATAATCTTTTATATCACTCTCAACATTTTCTAGTTGCCAAAAACCAGAATATTTGTAGCTTAAAAACATGTTTGGTTGTATATAAATTTGTGCTTCAATTCCTGATTTTTCGATACCTTCAATAACTTTATCAAACGAGGCATCATATTGCTCATTATCAATCATTCCATTTTTCTGTGTAAATATTCTTAAGTAGTTTGAGTCTGTCTTAATAATATCTTGTTCATTAACTGTTAAGATATTAAGTATATCTTGAATTGTAAGTACCATTAGAACAGACATTACTAATAGTGAAATAATCAAGAATACCTTCTTTTTTCCCATAGTTTTCAAATTTGTTCTTGCCATATGCAAAACTCTTTTAAAACCAATTTTAGGAACCCTTGCTGTAGTAAGTGGGTCTAGATTATAATCTAGTTCCACATCTTCTAATTCCACTTTTGGCTTTGGTCCGTCAATAACTTTCTTTTCATCTTTTTCTGTTAAGATTTCAAGATTTTTAGCATCGTTTGAATATAGGAAAATCTTACCATTTTCATATACTAATTTTATGCTTACTTCTGGCATTTCTTCATTGTTATATACATCAACTTTTACAGCACCATTTTGGTATTCGCTTTTATTAAATTCATGTAGATAAATGTTGTTATCATCATTTAATACATATGATTCATGTTCTGATAAGTACTTTTCTTTTTCAATTTTACCATCACTTATCCAAAGAATTCTATCAGCAAAAAAGTCTGCTATTGATTTTTCATGAGTAACTACTACTACCAAACATTCTTGTGAGATTTTCTTTAATATACCCATTATTCTCATAGTATTAGCTTCATCTAAGTTACCAGTAGGCTCATCAGCAAATATAACTTTTGGTGTTTTAGCTAAGGCTCTTGCTATAGCTATTCTTTGTTGTTGTCCACCACTAAGCTGTGAAACCAATCTTTTTTTGTATCTTTCCATATCAACAGCTTTTAATACATAATCAATTCTATCTTCTTTTTCATCATCACTTATATCATACAAACTAAGTGATAGCATAATATTATATTCAACTGTACGATCCTGTAGCAAATAATAGTTTTGGAAGATATAACCAAACATGTCATTTCTAACTTGTTCTTGTTTTTTTGACCCATACTTAGTAATCACAGTTCCATCTACATCGATAGTACCATCTTTAAAATCATCTAAACCACTTATAGTATTCATCAATGTGGTTTTACCTGATCCACTTTCACCAAGTATACATACAAGACCTGTATCTTCAAGTGTCAGGGTTGTTTCATTTATAACATGTAATTCATTTGATTTACCCTTGTTATAAAACTTATTTAAATTAGTAACTTTTATCATATATTTATCCAACCTTTAAGTCTTTTTTGTGTTTTTGTTATTCACTTCTTAGTGAGGTTATCTTTAATCTTTTCAAAAGATGCCTATTATAAAAATAAGCCGTCGTAAGTGCAATTCCTATTCCTATCATCACAACCATAAGGTAATGACTAACTTCGTAATAATGTATAATCTCAACTATAGCACTTACTTTATAAATAGCTAATATCTTCATGCCTATAAAAGTTATTCCTGATGCTACAATAATATTGAAAATCAAATCCATATTATTGATTTGTTTTACTGTTACATGATCCATTCCTAAAGACTGTAATATTATAAAATCACCTCTTTTTAATTTCATCATTCCATATAAAACAACTACACTTAAGAAAAACACTCCCGCAAGGGCTGCTAAAGATATTAATACTGTAGACATTCTTTGTGAAAGCTTTTCTTCATCAAATGTTGTTACACTTGTTCTAAGAACACTTATTGCTTCATAACCATCACTTTCAAGGTTCTTTATTACCCTATCTGTATATGCATAATGATCCATATACAAAGACATTTGATAAATATCCTGATCAACAAACATTTTATCGAATAAATCTCTGCTTATTTCTACTATATTAGACGAGCCACCATGCCCTTGTTTTGATACATTTACATTGATTTCTTCTTTACTTGATTCTTTAATATTATTATAAGAAATCGTTCCTTTATCTGAAATGTATTCATACTCAACACCTTTATCTTCTATAATCGTTTCTGAATCTAATCTTATTATAAATTCATTTGATATTGCTATAGTATTTTCAGGGAGCTTATCATTTAGTAAATATATTCCTTTTAACTCTCTTTTAGTTTCAAAGATATAATCTTCGAATTCATCTGTATCATACTTTACATCTTTTACCCTTACATAAGACGCTGTTGCTAAAAATTCATCACCAACTAAAGACATAGTTTTTGCTAATTCTTCTCCAAAATATACCTGATTTGTTGAATCTTTTAACAACCCTACTACAACTAGAGTGTATTTTGCGTAGTCACTTTTGCCCCAGTTTTTTTCGCTCGTAAAGTAAAAATCAAGTTCTTTACCTAACAGGCTTTCATCATTACTATGTAAAACGACTTCATGCATGTTTTCTGGTAAACGTCCTTTTTTTAAATCGTCTTTTGATATACAGCTTTGCGACTTCATAAAGTTTTTAGTATCTAAGAATTCAACTTTTATCTTGTTAGAAAGTCCATCTTCTCCTTTGATACTGTAGCTTATTCTATAGTCTTTATTTTTTTCATAGTAATAATTAACATCATTGCTAATATCATATTTTTCTGCTTGATAAATATGGTTAGCTTCTTTTAAGTTATCAAAATCTTTCTCTTTCATTACAGAACCATCAAATTTTCTAACAACTAGCCTTGTTTGATCTAAATTGGTATAAGCATTAGTAATTGTATATTTAGACAAAGTATCATCTAGGCTTCCATACATAGTTCCAAAAAAGGTAAATATTGAAAACATTATAAACATTATAAACGTAAAAATAAACAGGTTTCTTCTAGGCTGCGACCTTCTATTTAAGGTAACAATCTGCCAGGAAACCCCTAGTTTTTTAAGAAGTCTCTTTGCCTTTTGTTTAAATGGCATCCTTGCTTCATCTAAAACTTCTTGATGCACTGATACTTTTTGTGGATCTTTAATCTCTTTAAGAGGTGGATTAACCATCTTATCTTCAACTACTTCACCGTCAAACAATCTAACTTTTCTTGTTGCATAATTTGCTACTTCTTCATAGTTATGAGTTACTACAATAACTAGTTTGTCTCTTGATAATTCATGAAGTAGTTCAATGATTTGTTTACTGTTTTCAGAATCAAGATTGCCTGTTGGCTCATCTGCAATAATTATTCCAGTGTTTTTTGCTAAAGCTCTTGCTATTGTCAATCTTTGTTTTTGTCCACTTGATAACCTTGCAGCTTTTTGATTAGCTTTATTTTTCAAACCTACTTTATCTAAATAAGATAATGCTATTTTTTTTCTTTCTTTCTTAGATGTTTTTCCAATATTTTTCTCACATAAAAGTAGTACACTTTCTATGTTTTGAATGGCAGTATAACTTTCAATCAAGTTATATGATTGATAAATTAAACTTACATCATTTCTTCTATATTCTTCCCAGTCTTCTGGGCCATAATAAGATGTAGGTTCTGTGCCAACAAACATCTCACCTTCTTCATAAGTGTCCATTCCGCCTATTACATTTAGCAAAGTTGATTTACCGCTTCCACTTTCTCCTGTAATAGCAACAAACTCACCAGACTTAAATTCAAGATTTACTTTTCTAAGTCCTAAAGCTACGGATGTATCACTGCAATAGTACTTAGTGACTTCCGTTAATTTAATCATAAAACTTTTGCCATCCTCCTATATAAATTATATTTTTCATTTTAATATTTAAGATAATTTTTCTTTGCTTTTATTTGCAAAATAGCATTTTACCCTTCATTATTATATCAGATTAACAAAAAATAATTCTGCAATATATTTATACTATTATGAGAAACTTGTAATTTTCTT
>CAZIGN010000021.1:16090-25937 GCA_964538805.1 uncultured Lachnospiraceae bacterium | reverse complement strand
AGGTGGAATCTGAAGGAAGGTGGAGGCAAATCTCTGGTCTGACGAACAGAAATCATATCAGGCAACTATTATGGATAAGGCTGCTAAACAAGTCAAAGTCCAATAACTACTCGGAAATAATAGTTGTAAATCGACGGAATCGAAAGAGTATGCAGAAGTGTTGATTCATAGTGATGATTACTGAAAACAACATTACCATCACAGATTTACAAGATGCGAACTTGCTAGATAAGATTTTACAAAAGGATAATCTTAATAACGCTTATAAAAGAGTAAAATCAAACAAAGGAGCTCACGGAGTGGATAAGATGAGCATAGATGAACTTCTAATGTTTCTTAGAAACAACCAAGCAAATTTAATCAGGCAAATAAGAGATGGCAAATATACTCCTACTCGATTAATAAATAACAACTTGTGAACTACTACTATAGAGAATTTTAGAAAAATTAGTGCTGCAAAAATATAAGCTACAAATTATTGTACTTACAAGCCCAAAATGTTAAAATAAAATATAAAACAAGAGGGCGGTGATTTTATGGAATGGGAATATATGAAGATACCTTCAAAGACTAATAATCAGGTATTGCTTAGAGCAATCAGAGGGCATTTTGCAACAAGTAATTCACATGTTAATTATTATCTAGATATGACAACCGTAAAGACTAGACAAAGCGAAGCAAAAGCTGTTGCAAAGTCTATGAAGATGGAATATGTAGCCAATACAATTGTAGACACAATAGTTTGTATGGATGGGTGTGAAGTTATTGGAGCATATCTTGCTGAAGAATTATCAGAAGCAGGTTTCATGTGTAGGAATGCTCACAAATCTATATATGTTGTAACACCAGAATTCAATCTAAATGGTCAGATGATATTTAGAGAGAACCTGGCGCCTGAGATAAGAGGAAGACATGTATTGCTAATTCTTGCGTCCGCTTCAACAGGTGAAACAATTAAAAGAAGCATAGAGTGTATTCAGTATTATGGTGGCATAATACAAGGAATATCAGCAATATTTAGTTGTATTTCGGAAGTTGAAGGATTCAAGGTAGATTCAATATTTACTTCAAATGATCTTCCTGATTATCAAAAACATGATCCACACGATTGTCCTTATTGTAAAGATGAAATAAAGTTACAAGCTATTGTAAGCGGTTATGGATACACTAAATTGTAGGCTGACGATACAAATCATTTATTTTCGTTTCTTTTTTATAATATTTTTATTGACTAGAATCTGTATCATTAAAGCTAGAAGGATCATTAATATCAGCAATAGAAGTAGCATCAAAAGTTTCCTCGTATAAGTCTGCATCTTTAGCATTTAAGGCATCAAGAGACATCTTCATAACGTTTTTAATTTCTTCTTCTGATAATGATAAATGTTTTGAAAGTTCTTCTAGGCTTGGCTCTCTACCTAAGTCTTGTGAAAGTTCAACTGTTGCATTACTTATCTGGTTTGCAAGAGTAGAAATTCTACTTGCCACTAAAGCTTGCGAGTTATGTTCGTTAAGTGCATCTTTTAATGCGTTGTTTATAGAGTCTTTTATATAACTTTCAAAAGAAGAAAAGCTAGAATTAGTTGCACTATAGTCATATGTAAATATTCCCTCAACTAAGCCTAGGTTACCTTCTTGAATAAGGTCATTTGCACTTATACCAGATTTTGAATAAGATATTGATAAGTCAATAACTAAAGGTAGAAAAGCTGTAGTTAAATTATCAGTAGAAATTGAAGGAATTGTTATGTTATTATTTTTTTCATAACTTGTCTGGCAGTTTAAAAACAACTCTTCTTTATTATAGGTTGGGTTGTTTTTTAGTTCTTCTAGATACATCTTGAAAATGTTTCTTTCTGTTTCTTCTTTTATCGAAGCTATTAAGTCGTTAATTGTAAAAGTTTCTTTATTAGAAATATTATCTTCGCTATTTAATGCATAGTTAGTATCAATGCTAGTAGTGTCAGATAATGCTTCGTCTTTAATAGGAGATTTTTTTATGTATCCTTTAACTGTAATCTTATGTTCGCATAGATATTTGTAGATGTGATCATAAGCTTCATTATCTTTTATTATATCCTTAAAATACATTTCAATTTGTGTGAATTCTAAAGTGTTTGCTTGTACTTTTGCTAGTTCTATTATTGCACTAAGTGCTTCATTGAATTCTATTTTTTTGTCCATATTTTACCATTAACATATCAATTTTCAACGTTATAGAAGTGATAACAAGAAAATTGTATATTAAACCTTTCGTGCTTAATTTATGTAATATGAATATAATACTTAAAATGAAAATAAAAATCAACCAAACTTTGACTTTTAAGGTAAGTATGTTGTATAATTTTCATATTAATAGCTAGTTTAGGAAAGGAAGATAAGATAGGAATTATCTTGTTGGGGATAAAAGTGAATAAAAAAGTTTTGACTAGAATAAAGAAGATTGTACAAGCATTATCTGGAGTGTTAATAATTTTGGCATGTGGTTTGTTAGGAATGTTTTTAGCAGTAAAGGATCATGTTCCAGGGCCCGAAGAATGTGTGGATGAATATTTCACTTATTTTGCGATGCAGGAATGGCTTAATATGTATAATATGACTGATATTGAAAAAGGAAAGTTTTTAGATGAAGAGTTTTTTGAACTTAAGATGAATAATGACAAGCTAGATGCTGGAGTGATTGAATATGATATTATTGAATTAGAATCAAGTGATGGTGTTGTCTCATATAAAATTGAATATATTGATTCTAACAACAAACCTGGAGAATATTATATTGATGTTAAAAAGCAGAAAAAGAAAGCTTATGTAGTATTTCCTACTTGGAAGGCTAGTATGAGAAAAGAAGTAGTTAGTAATATTGCTTTAAAGGCGGAAATAGGGCTTACTCTTTATTTAGATGATGAAGATTTAACGGACTATTTAAATGGAGCAAATGATGGAATTGTTTCTTATACTATAGAGAAGTTGTTTAAAGGGAAGCATAAGATATCAATTGTAGATGAACAAGGTGATACAACTAACAAAACTATAGATATTACAAAAAGTGGACAAATTATAGATTTCACTAAGGCAGATTTAGATTTAGGAACAGCGCATCAAGAAGCCTTAAACAAAGCTTCTCTTGATATATTGATGGAATTCTACCAAAATGCAATGCTAGAAGAAAAAGTAGATACAATAGAACCTTTCTTTCTTAATGATGAAGAAACCATAAACGCTTTGACAAATGCGTATGAAGTGTTTAGAAAAGAGGTTGTAAAAGATGACGGAAATGCTTTAACGAATATAGACCTTACAAAGGTTAATTATGAATTAGTTGAATATATATATCCTGACAAGGCAAGCATAAAAATCGACTTTGATGTTAATTATGCTGCGATTCCTGAACTTTCAATACTCCATGGATATAGAGAAGAGTATCAAGGAACTACAAAAGGAAGTTGTACTATTCATTTTGATTTCAAAGAAAAATGGTTGGCAAATAGAATAGAGATATCATGTTTTGATTATACAAAAGTAGAAACTGAACAAGAATCAGAAACATTTCCACAGTAATGCATAGCGCCACCTTTTGGTGGCGTTTTGGAAAAGTGAATATAACATTGTAAAGATAGACGCTGTAATGAAAGGATTAGTACTTAATGTCAAAAGAAGTTTGGAAGGCAGGGAACATGGTATATCCACTGCCAGCGGTAATGGTTAGTGTAAGTGATGGCAAAGGAAATGACAATATAATAACGGTTGCTTGGACAGGAACAGTTTGTACCAATCCTCCTATAGCATATATATCTGTCAGACCTAGCAGGCATTCATATAAAATGATTAAAGATACGAGGGAATTTGTCATTAATCTGACTACAAAAGACTTAGTATTTGCCACTGATTATTGTGGGGTCAAATCAGGTAGTGAGGTAGATAAATTTAAAGAAATGAAATTAACAAAAGAAAAGGCTACACAAGTGTCTTGTCCTATGATAAAAGAAAGTCCTGTTTCTATAGAATGTAGAGTTAGGGAGGTTATAGAGTATGGCTCACATGACATGTTTATAGCCGATGTTTTATGTGTTCATGCAGATAATAAATATCTTGATGAAACTAATAGGTTTGATTTAGCAAAGGCTAATCCTTTAATATATTCACATGGAGAATATTTTAGCGTTGGAGAAAAATTAGGGAAGTTTGGTTATTCTATAAAAAAAGAAAAGAAAAGAAAGCATTAAGGATGGAAGGACAAATTCAAATCAATTTATAAAGATTTGAATGGGTAAACCTATGAAAATAAGTTCGATGTATGTTGAAAATTTTAAATCTATCAAAAAACTTGAGATTAATGATATTGATAGTGCTTTCATATTAGTAGGAAAAAATAACACTGGAAAAAGTGTTGTGCTAGATGCTGTTTTAGCTGCATTTCATAATAAGATAATAGATGTTGCTCTTTTCCATGATCCGATTAAAAATATTGAGATAGGAATAACTTTAGATATAGAAGAGGAGGATTTGTATTCTTTTCATAACTTTGGACTAGTCTCTAAGAATAAAAGATATGAACACTGGATAGAAGATTTTTGTGATAAATTTCCAGGGTTTAAAGATGGTAAATTGTTTTTTAAATATTTAATCAATCCAAATGGTAAGGCCGTTTATTTCGATGAATTTAACAAAAGATGTGATGATATAAAAATTATATTTCCAAGAATTTATTTTCTAGATCATAAAAGAGATGTTGAAAAATTCCAAGATGAATTAATGAAGTTTTCAACGACAGAAGCTTATTCTATATTGAGTGAAGGAATCTGTATGTTTGATAAGACTAAAAAATGCAACAAATGCTTTAACTGCATTGGTCTTATCAATAAGAAAACACCTGAAGAGCTAAATATATATGAGACTGCAAGGCTTATGGAATATAAAGTTTTTAATGAGAATCTTGGTGATTTTGCAGATATTGTCAATAAAAATCTTAGAGAAAATGGAGCTAATTCTTTAACAGTAAAATATGAATTGTGCTTTGATGTTGAAGAGTTATTTAATATTAAAACAACGATAAATTACAATGAAAGAAACAGGGAAGGAGATTTATCATCACTTAGCGAAGGGTGGAAAAGTATTTACCTTTTTTCATTGCTTGAATCATATATTGAAGAACGTCGTAATTATCCTATTATAATTATGATAGATGATCCGGAAATATATCTACACCCACAACTTCAAAAAGAAGCAAGTGAAATTCTTTATAGATTATCAAAAAAGAACCAAATTATTTTTTCTACTTATTCACCTAATATGATATTTAATTTTTCTTCAAAGCAGATAAAACAAGTTATCGTTGATGATGAATTTAACACAAGTATAGTTGAAAACCCACATATAGATTCGATATTAAATGATTTAGGTTATAACGCAAATGACATGATAAATGTTAGTTTTGTATTCATTGTTGAAGGTAAACAAGATAAGAATAGATTGCCGTTACTTTTAGAAAGATATTATTCAGAAATCAGAGATGAAGATGGTGCGTTAAAACGAATTTCTATTATAGCAACAAATAGTTGTACAAACATTAAAACCTATGCTAATTTGAAGTATATAAATAAATTGTATTTAAAGGATCAATTTTTGATGATTAGAGATAGCGATGGTAAAAATCCTAACTATCTTGTGAAACAGTTATGTAATTACTATGCTGCAAGAGAAAGAGAAGAAACTGAAGCTATACCGCATGTAGAACCAAAAAATGTACTAGTTTTAAAGTATTATTCGTTTGAAAATTATTTTTTAGATCCTGAGATTATGGTCAAGATTGGAGTCATTGACTCTGTTAATCAATTTTACAATATCTTATTTAAAAAATATAAAGATAGCCTTTATAAGCACCCAACGTTTAAGAAGTTAGTAAGAAGAAGAAATCTTAGATTTAATAGTCCAGAGGATATTAAAAAGAACATCGAAATGATTAAGATATATGTAAGAGGACATAATCTTTTTGATATTTTTTATGGGAAATATAATGAAGATGAAGAAGAAGATTTAATTAGAAGATATATTGAACATGCACCAAGAAGTGTGTTTGAAGATATATTAAAAGCAATAGATTCATTTGTATATTTTGAGAACAGAAAGATAAATTAATAGAAAGGTTAGTTGTGTAATGCAATATTTTATGCCATACACATTGGAAAACAGATGAAAGACAACATAGTATTGATAGGAATGCCAGGGGTTGGGAAAAGCACGATAGGAGTCATTCTAGCCAAAATTATTGGTTATAATTTTATAGATGCCGATCTTTTAATTCAAGAATCACAAAACATGTTATTAAAAGATATTATTGAAAAAAAAGGTGTGGATGGTTTTATAGACATAGAAGATAAAGTTAATGCTTCTATTGATGCGAAAAAGACAATAATAGCTACTGGCGGAAGTGTGGTATATGGCAAAAATGCTATGAGGCATTTAAAAAATATTGGGACTGTTATATATTTGAAGTTAGATTTAGAAGCACTAAAGGCTAGATTAAATGATATTAGTGGAAGAGGAGTTGTTTTAAAAAATAATCAATCAATTGATGAACTTTATATAGAAAGAACTAAATTATATGAAGAATATGCAGATATAACGATTGATGAAAGTGGCTGTAATATCGAAGAAACAGTGGAGAAAATAAAATTAGTACTATTTTCCTAAAAAAGTAAAAAAAAAGTAAAAATCTCTTTACAAAATGACTAAAAGTTGTTAGAATAAATTTGTTACAAAAATGTTACAAATACATTACAACATTTTAGAGGACGGATATACAGACGATTTAGTCTATAGGAGATTATAAGCATGCGAAGATTTACTAAGCATCACAAAAAGATGAGAATAGCATTCATAGCAACAGCATTTGTAATGAGCCTTGGTGTAGCAGCCGGATTCCCTTGGTTTAGAGATTCATCTAGAACCGATAATGGTTATTATAAAGTAATGCTTAATGGTATTGAGATAGGTGCGGCAGCAAGTGAAGAAGAAGTTGAAGAAGCATTTTTATCAGCAAGATTATCAGTAGAAAAGAAAAGCGAAAGCTTTGTATATATGGATCCTGAATTAGTTATTGAAAAAGAAGACAGGATTTTTGGAGATAGGAATACAGTTTCAGAATTAGAAGATAAGATGTATGAAGTGCTAGCTTCTAGCACTGTAAATGCAAAACAAAAAGGATACGTAGTAGATATTGATGGATACACAGTTGTTTTGTCAACAAAAGAAGAAGTTGTGAAGCTTTTTGAAGCAGCTAAAGATAAGTTCGACAAAGAAGATACATTTTATATTGATTTAGTAGAAGACAAAGATAGTTTATCTAACACATATACGACTAACCTTGTGAAAGCTGGAACAAAGGCAAAAGAATCTATTACTGTATTATCTGCACAAGGTGGTACAGAATCTGTTTCGACTCCTACGGAAGAAAAAACCTATAATGGTGTTACAGCATTAGAGTTTGATGAAAATGTTAAGATAGTACAAACATTTGTGTCAAACGAACAAATCATGAGCCTTGAAGACGCAGTAAATGCAGTTACAAAAGATAAAGAAGCGAACAAAGTATATGAAGTTGTTTCGGGTGATACTTTATCAGGGATAGCTAAAAAGTTTGATATACCACTTAGTAAGATATATCAAATGAATGAAGGACTTAATGAAAATTCAGTTATAGATATTGGAGATTTGATAGTTGTAACAGTTCCAGAACCTGAGTTATCAGTTATAGTTATTGAGAATAAAACTTATGAAGAAAGTTACTCTTTACCAGTTAAGTACGTATATAATGAAAAGCAATTTTCTACCTATGAAAAAGTAATTCAAGAAGGTAGTGACGGATATAGAGAAGTTAACGCAGATATTAGTTATAGAAATAATCTTGAAGTAAGCAGAGAGGTTTTATCTTCTAAAGAGATTAAAGCCCCTGTAGAAAGAATAATTGAGATAGGTACATTGACTCCACCTACATATATTAAACCAGTTAGTGGTGGAACTATTACTGATTTGTTTGGGTATAGATGGGGAAGACTACATGCTGGTGTTGATTGGGGATGTAGTACAGGAACCGCTGTAAGAGCATCTGCTTCAGGAAAAGTTATTCAATCTGGATGGAGAGGTACTTATGGATATTGTATAGAGATAAGACACTCTGATGGAAGTCGTACAAAGTATGCACATTTAAGTAAAATGTATGTATCGGTTGGTGAGTATGTAGACCAAGGAGAAAGAATTGCTCTTTCTGGAAACACAGGATTTAGTACAGGACCACATCTACATTTTGAGATTATAATAGGTGGTTCACCAGTTAATCCATTAAATTATGTTAAGTAATTAAACTGAAGGTTATCTATAAAGGGAATCGCACAAAAGTGCGGTTCCTTTAATTTGTTTATGGTTTATTAACTCTTGTAATTTTATGTTAATAAAAAAAAGATTTACAAAAATATTATATATGTTATAATTTTAATAATGTCTAGATAATAGTACATTTATGCTGTTTTTTATATTTTAACAACAGTATATGAGATTTGTTTGACTATAATTCGATTTGATATATATAAAATAGGAAAGATTGTTAGAGGTGTATGATGGAGAAATACATTATAAAAGGCGGTAGCCCGTTAACCGGTGAAGTTGAGATTGGTGGGGCGAAAAATGCAGCCCTTGCTATTATTGCGGCTGCAATTATGGCAGATGAAGAAGTAAAGATTGATAATTTACCACATATAAGTGATATAGTAGTTTTACTACAAGCGATAGAAAGCATAGGAGCTAAGGTTGTTAGAGTTAATAAGAACTGCGTAAAGATTGATGGTTCGAAGGTTAATACCCATAGTGTTACATATGAGAGCTTAAGTAAGATCCGTGCTTCTTATTATTTGTTAGGTGCCCTACTAGGAAAGTTTAAAAAATCAGAAGTTGTTTTACCTGGCGGATGTAACATAGGAAGTAGACCAATTGACCAACATATTAAAGGTTTTAAAGCTCTAGGAGCAGAAGTTAAGATAGAACATGGAATGATAAAGACTATGTCGGATAATTTAGCAGGAAACCATGTTTATTTGGACTGTGCATCAGTTGGAGCAACTATTAATATAATGCTAGCTGCATCTATGGCAAAAGGTACAACAACCATGGAAAATGTTGCTAAAGAACCACACGTAGTTGATGTTGCTAATATTCTTAATAGTATGGGGGCAAACATCAAAGGTGCTGGTACAGATGTTATTAGAATTAAAGGTGTAGATAAACTTCATGGAAGTGAATACTCAGTTATTCCAGATCAAATTGAAGCAGGAACATTTATGGTTGCTGCGGCAGCTACTAAAGGTGATGTGCTAATAAAGAATGTAATACCTAAGCATTTAGAAGCAATAACTTCAAAGCTTCTAGAAATGGGTTGTGAAGTGATAGAATTTGATGATGCTGTTAGAGTTATTGCAAAGGGAGAACTAAGAGCAACGCAAGTTAAAACTCTTTATTATCCTGGATATCCTACCGATATGCAACCTCAGATAACAGTAGCTTTAGCACTTGCAAAAGGATTAAGTATTGTAACTGAAAGTGTTTATGAGAATAGGTTTAAATACGTTGATGAACTTATTAAGATGGGTGCATCAATAAAAGTTGAAGGTAATACTGTAATAATGGAAGGCTCAAATTCATATTCGGGAGCAACTGTAAGCGCGCTTGATTTAAGAGCCGGAGCGGCATTAGTTATTGCGGGTATGTGTGCAGATGGATTTACAATAGTAGAGAATATTGAATATATACAAAGAGGTTATGAAGATTTCGACAAAAAATTAAAAGGTCTTAATGCTAA
>CAZIGN010000021.1:0-15990 GCA_964538805.1 uncultured Lachnospiraceae bacterium | reverse complement strand
AATTAGAATAGGTCTAGTTAAGAAAGGAAAAACAATGGAAAAAATATTATTTACTTCGGAGTCAGTTACAGAAGGACATCCAGATAAAATGTGTGACGCTATTTCAGATTCAATATTAGATGCTTTAATGGAGCAAGACCCTAATAGTAGAGTAGCTTGTGAAACTTGTACGACTACAGGTTTGGTTATGGTTATGGGAGAGATTACTACTTCTGCTTATGTAGACATTCCAAGAATCGTTAGAGATACAGTTGCGCAGATTGGTTACACAAAATCAGAATATGGTTTTGATGCTAAAACTTGTGGAGTGTTAGTATCACTTGATGAGCAGTCAGTTGATATTGCTTTAGGTGTAAACGAGGCTCTTGAATCAAAAGAACATACTATGTCAGAATCAGAATTAGATGCAATTGGTGCAGGTGATCAAGGTATGATGTTTGGTTATGCTACTGATGAAACTGATGAATATATGCCTTATCCTATAGCGCTAGCTCATAGATTGGCTAAAAAGCTTACAGAAGTTAGAAAAGATGGAACTTTAACATATTTAAGACCAGATGGAAAAACTCAGGTAACAGTTGAATATGATGAAGAGGGTAAACCAATTCATTTAAATGCAGTTGTATTATCAACTCAACATGACCCTGATGTTACTCAAGAAAAGATAAAAGAAGATATAAAGAAATATGTCTTCGATCCTATTTTGCCAGCAGAGTTAGTAGATGATAAAACAAAGTTCTTTGTTAACCCTACTGGAAGATTCGTAGTTGGAGGACCACAAGGAGATAGTGGACTTACAGGTAGAAAGATTATCGTTGATACTTATGGCGGTTATGCAAGACATGGCGGCGGAGCTTTTTCTGGAAAAGACTGTACAAAGGTTGATCGTTCAGCTGCATATGCGGCAAGATATGTTGCAAAGAACATGGTTGCAGCAGGACTTGCTAAAAGAATAGAAGTTCAATTATCTTATGCAATAGGAGTAGCTTACCCAACTTCTGTAATGGTTGATACATTTTCAACAAGCTCTTTATCTAATGAAAAACTAGTTGAGATTATTAGAGATAATTTTGATTTAAGACCAGCAGGAATAATAAAGATGCTTGATTTGAGAAGACCGATCTATAAACAAACAGCTGCCTATGGACATTTTGGTAGAAATGAACTAGATTTACCATGGGAAAAGTTAGATAAGGTTGAAGTTCTTAAAAAATATTTATAAAATGCTTGTAATTATTAGTCAGAAGGGATAAAGGGTATGAAAAAAGGGTATGAAAAAAGAGACCTTTGTTATTCGTGCATTCTATTAGGAATTATGATTTTGTTAATTCTATATTTGATGAAGGATAATTTGTTATTTGGGTCAAAGATAGATTGGATAAGTCAGCATAGTGTGTTGCCTGATTATTTTAGAAATCAGTTTTATGAAACAGGAAAATTTATTCCGCAGTTAGCATTGCAATTAGGTGCAGGCCAGAATATATTTAATGTATCTTATTATGGATTTTTAAGTCCAACAACCCTTTTGTCATACCTTTTCCCTTTTATTCCTATGTACTATTATGTAGCGATAATAAGTGTGCTTGGAGTTGTATTTTCTGTGCTTTTATTCTTTTATTGGTTAAGAAAGAATAATTTTAGTAAAGAAGTTGCATTCGTATCAAGCATACTTTTTTTATTGTCTGCTCCACTTATGTTTCATAGTCATAGACATATAATGTTCATTAATTATTTCCCTTTTTTGTTAATGGCATTAATAGGTGTCAATGAATACTTTAGAAAAAAGAAAACCGGTTTATTAGTTGCTGGAGTATTCTTAATGATAATGACAAGTTATTTTTATAGTATAAGTGGAATCTTTGTGATATATATTTATGCTATAAATTTCTATATAAAAGAAGTGAAAATTATTACAAAAAAAGATTTTGATATAAAAAGTTTTTTCTTTAATGGAATTAAGTTCACTAAATATATTTTGATTTCGATTTTAATGACAGCTATTTTACTACTTCCTACATTTGCTAGCTTAAGTGGAAGAGCAACGGTTAGTAAAATTAAAGTAGAGTATTTAGACTTGATTATTCCTAGATTTGATTTTCAATTGATATTGTACAGCAGATATAGCCTGGGTCTTTCGTTTATACTTATTATTGCAATATTTGTAATATTAGATAGCAAAAAAAAGCATGATATATTTTTAGGCTTATGTAGTTTGCTGATTATAGTTTTTCCTATATTTTCATATTTCTTGAATGGATTCTTATATACCCGAGAGAAAATACTTATACCATTCTTACCTTTATTTGTACTTATAATTGCCATAGCATTTAACAAGATTATCGAAGAAGGCTACAAATCCAAAAGACTTATGAGCTTTTTATTTGCATTAGGAATATTTCTTTTTATCAGTAAAGAAGGAATTATTAAGTTGTTTTTTGCTTTTGATATTATAATAACATTTATAGGTATGATTGTTTATTATAAAAAATCAATTAAGATGGCAATATATTTACCTTCTATAATAGTTATGTCGATGATATTCATTAATGCAAATGAGAAAGAAAATTATGTGGAAAAATCTATAATTGACAATATTTATAGTGATGAAAAATTAGAATTGATTGAAGAGATTCTAGAAAAGGAAAAAGAAGAGCTTGTTCGTTGGGATGTAATAACAAACTCTGTTTATAATTCTAATATAGTATATTCTAACAAGTTTTATAGAACAACCATTTATTCATCGGCATATAATAAAGATTATAATTATTTGTTCTATGATATTTTTAATAACCCTAATGGTGCATATAATAGAGTTAACTGTATAAGTAGTAACAATATACTTTTCAACACTTTTATGGGTGTTAAGTATCTTGTATCAGACCAAAAAGCGCCGATAGGATATGAACATGTAAATACTGCAAAAGATGATACCACCTATGTTAATGAGGATGTTTTTAGTACTGGATATGCTTCTACTAATATTATTAACAGAAAAGAATTCGATCGTTTTGATCATTATGAGAAAATAATCGGACTTTTATCTGGGATTGTAGTTGATGACGTAAAAACAAACATTGATAAAAATGAATTTGATATTATCGAAAAGGAAGTTTTAGACCTTGGTATTCCAAGGATTGGGAATAGGTATGTTATTGATAGTGAAAAAGATTTTGAGGTAGAATTAAAGACACAGTATAGTCATGATGAGTATATATATTTGATGAATATGTATTTTAATAAAACTCCTAAAAACAGGTCTATTTCGATCAGTGTTAATAATTCAACTAATATACTTGCTAGCGCTACTAACCCATATCCAAATGAAAACAAAAATTTTGGCTATGTTCTTTCTTCAACTGATAAAGGCGATGATATTAAACTCAAATTCAGTAAAGGAAAATATTCAATTCAAGCGTTGATTCTTAAAAGAATTAATTATGAAGAGATTAAAAAAAGAACACAAAAAATAGACCGATTAAGTATAAATGAGTGTAGAGATGATTACATAAAAGGTGATATAAATGTAAAAAAAGATGGATACTTTACTTTTACAATCCCATATGATAAAGGATTTAGTGCAAAGGTTGATGGAAAAGATGTGAAAGTAGAAAAGGTTAATACAGCTTTTATAGGATTTCCTATAAGTAAGGGTGAACATGTGATTGAATTATTTTATGAAGCACCACTTTTCAAAAGAGGAAGAACAATAACAATACTTGGAGTGATTTTTTATTTGATTGACATTATTCTAAGAAAAAGAAGAGAAAATGTATATGATTAATTCTAAATAAACATTTAGGGTTTATAAAATTTACATTAAGAATAAGAACAGCTAATTATAATAATAATTATTATGTGATAAAATGTATTTAGTTTATTATTAGAGATGAGGAGATAATTCTTATGAAGCTAAGTACTAAGATAATGATATCATTTTTGATTATTACAATTGTGCCTCTAGGTTTAGCTACAATATCAGCTTATGCTATGCTCAATTTTCAGTACAAGGTACTAGAACAAAATTATGGAGTGAAAGTTACTTCTTATGACGCGCTCTATAATCCTGTAAAACTATTAGATGATTTTACAGTGAAAACTTTTTTAGAACTAAGTGAGTTGTCGGAAAAATATCCAGAAAAGCTCTTAGATCAAGTTTATCTTAATGATCTAAATAAGAATTTAGAAAAAAGGTTTTCCTTTCTAATAATAAGAGTGGATGATAGTATAGAATATTCAGGAAGAGATGTGTTAGATATAGAAGCTAAATTGCCGGATTATGGAGCCTATTCTACAGGTAAAGATGGAGGCTTACTGCTTAATGGGAATCCTTCATATCTTATAAAGCAAAAAGATTTTGTATGTCCATCAGGAAAAGAAGGAACAGTATTTATTGTTATGAGGATAGGAGAGCTTCTTCCAGAGATCAAAAACATGTTATATGAAATGCTTATTCTAGTTATATCTATTACTGTGGTAACAGGATTGCTTCTTACTTTGTGGATATATAGAAGCGTACTGCGACCTCTTAGAAAGCTCAAAAAAGCTACTAATTACATATCAGAAGGTAACCTTGATTTTACAATAGAAGCCTATAATCAAGATGAGTTTGGTGAATTGATGACTGATTTTGAACTAATGAGAAAAAAATTAAAAGAATCAGTAGAAGTAAATCTTGCAAATGATATGGAAAGCAAAGAACTTATTAGTAATATTTCTCATGATTTAAAAACTCCGATTACAGCTATCAAAGGCTATGTTGAAGGTATAATGGATGGAGTTGCAGATACACCAGCAAAAATGGACAAATATCTAAAAACGATATATAATAAAGCTAACGATATGGATAGATTAATTGGAGAACTTACTATATTTTCAAAGATTGATACGAATAGAATTCCTTATAATTTTGCTAAAGTTAATATTATAGAATACTTTAATGATTGTTATGAAGAAATAAAGATTGAGCTTGAATCAAAGAATATTAGGTTTTCGTATTATTATGATATCGAAGCAAGCACAACGGTTATTGCAGATGTTGAACAATTAAAAAGAGTTGTGAATAATATTATAAGCAATTCAGTAAAGTATTCAAATGCTAAAGATTCTGTAATTGACATTAAAATTATAGATGAGGGAGATTATGTTCAAGTAGCTATATCGGATAATGGAAAAGGAATACCAGCTAAAGATGTACCATATATATTTGACAGATTTTATAGAGCGGATGCTTCTCGTAATTCTACGCAAGGTGGAAGTGGAATAGGACTTGCAATTGCAAAAAAAGTAATAGAGGCACACGGTGGTCATATATGGGCAACTAGTAAAGAAAATGAAGGCACAGTAATTCATTTTGTATTAAGAAAGATTTATAATTAGCTATAACCAAAAAATATAAATAATGGAGGTTTAATATGGGTAAGATATTAATCGTAGAAGATGAGATTGCAATTGCAGAGCTAGAAAAAGACTATCTTGAATTAAGCGGATTTGTTGTAGATGTTGAAACTAATGGCAAAAAAGGATTAGAAGCGGCATTGTCTAATGAATATGATTTATTTATATTAGATATTATGTTACCTGATATGGATGGCTTTGAGATATGCAAAAAGATCAGAGAAGTTAAGAACACACCAATATTACTAGTGTCAGCTAAAAAAGACGACATTGACAAAATTCATGGTCTTGGAATAGGTGCAGATGATTATATAACAAAACCATTTAGTCCGAGCGAATTAGTTGCCAGAGTAAAAGCGCATTTATCAAGATATGGCAGACTTGTAAGTACTTCAAATTCTGACAATGAAATTGTAAGCATAAGAGGTATGAAAATTGATAAAACAGCAAGAAGAGTATTTGTTAATGATGAAGAAAAAGTACTTACAACTAAAGAGTTTGATCTTTTAACCTTCCTTGCTAGTAATCCAAATAAAGTTTTTACAAAGGAAGATCTATTTAGCAATATTTGGGATATGGATTCTATTGGAGACATTGCTACAGTAACAGTACATATTAAAAAGATTAGAGAAAAGATAGAATATAACACATCTAAGCCTCAATACATTGAGACAATCTGGGGTGTGGGATACCGTTTTAAGGTGTAATTATATCTTTGAATATATCAAAAGCATTATTAGAAGGAATGGTTTTAAAAGCCATTCTTTTTTTTGTCCCTGGATGTGTAAAAGAAAGTTCATAAGAACAAAGAGCCAAAGAATGAGTATTATTAAGAAGGCTTGTAGGATTATATTTATGGTCACCTAATAATGGCAGTGAATCATTAGAAAGCTGTACTCTGATTTGGTGATGCCTGCCAGTTTCTAAAGATATTTTAAGTAATGAAACTTGTGTCTCGTTAATAAAAGATGAGGCTAAAAGTTCATAACTTAAAACTGATAATTTTGAATCGGGTATTTCCTTAGGACAAACTTTTGAAAAATTTGTTCGTTTTTCGCGAACCAAATAGTCTTTTAAGGTCGCTTTTTTGTCTAGGGGTTTTCCAATTACGATAGCGAGATAATTCTTTTCAAATCCTTTTTTAGAGATTTCATTTGATAGTGCATTGGCAGTTTTAGGGTTTTTCGCATAAACAAGCAGTCCTTCAACCGGTTTATCAAGACGATGAACAACAGCTATATAAGGATTCTTAATTCCATTCTCATACAAGTGGGTCTTAAGTACACTAGTCATATCTTTTTCCATACTTTTTTCATTTTGAGAAGCTATTCCTATGGGTTTATGGCAAACAATAATGTCATCATCTTCAAATATTGGTACAAAAGTCATATACAACCTCCTGTTTTTTTGTTATAATTTGTAAGAAAAAAATCAAAAGTAATCATAAATGTATAGTATATTAGTTTTTATATACAAATACTCTTGTAAAAAAATGAGTTTGTGCTAAAATATTACTAGTACTTTTGAACTATACAAGTTTTGACTACACGATTAATTAGTTGTTACTAATAATACCTTAATTTGAAGGATTTGCAAAGGATTTTATAAGGAGCAGGAGATGAATAGATTAAAGTCGGTGATAAAAGAAAAAGAAAACAAGATGTTTTTAACTAAACTATATTCACATGCAATTTTAGCTTGTGCACTATTACATTTAATTTATTGTATCTTTTTTTACAGCCAGAATATTATGCCCTTGGCAATTTATAATTTCTTTAGTGCAATGTTTTTCATTATTATTAGAACATATATAAGCATTAATAGAATGTTAAAGTTATCAGTGGCAATAACCATAGAGATTCTTTTTTATACATTGCTACAATCTTTGATTATAGGCTTTGATATAGGTGTTTTGATATTTCCAATCTGTGTTATACAAAGTTATTTTTATACAGAGTATATATTTGAAAGTAAAAAAAGTTGTTCGTATTTATTTACAGCCTTAGCTCTTATAGAATATACAGTAATACTATTAGCTATTAATTTCTTTTCATTTCCATTAGTACAAGTAAATAAGGCCGCATTTTCTTTAATTTCTATTCTTAATATTATTACTGCACTTATATTTTTAACTATTATAACTTATTTGTTTTTAGAAACCATAAAGTCTAACAATGCACAGCTTATAAAAAGTAACAATGAGTTGTCTGAACTTGCTAATATTGATTCGCTAACTCACCTTTTAAATAGAAGATGCATAAAGCAAAAGTTAGAAAATGCAATTGAAGAGAAAAAAAGTAGAGGAAAGAATTTTGCGGTTGCTATATGTGATATTGATAACTTTAAATCATTTAATGATATGTATGGTCATGAGTGTGGGGACATGGTATTAAAAAAAGTTGCTGATATTCTTAAAACAACAGTTAGAGAAACGGATTATGTTTGTCGTTGGGGTGGGGAAGAGATGCTTATTTTGTTTATGGAATCTGATATAAAAAAGGCACAGGCGGTTACTTGTAGGATACATGAGTCGATAAAAAAATTGAATATTGTATACCGTAAAGAGAGAGTATCAGTTACAGTGACAATAGGAATAAGCTCTAGTGAAAACCATAATATGATAGAAGAGATGATAGAAGAAGCAGATGCACAGATGTATTATGGAAAATCAAAAGGAAAAGATTGCGTAATAATGAAAAATGAAGTTGTATGTATTTAGATAACAGTTATTAAATGCATAGTAGTATATAGTTGATTTACCTAGATATAGAGAAGCTAGAATAATAATTTATATTGACAAAGCCTTACAAATGGCATAAAATCACCATTATGGATTGCTTATGTCTATGGCAGATAAAACGTCAGGGCACTGGCGTTTTTGTTGTTTTAAAAGATCAGAAAGCTAAGTCGTGAATTTTAAACGTCGCTGCTAGGTGGTGAACGTTATTATATTAGGAGGAAAAAAATGGCACAGTCAGGAAAGTTAGTAGAAGCAATTACTTCTATGGAAGTAGATTTTGCACAGTGGTACACAGATGTAGTTAAAAAAGCTGAACTTATAGAGTATTCAAGCGTAAAGGGATGTATGATTTTACGTCCAAGCGGCTATGCTATATGGGAGAATATACAAAAGGAACTAGATTCAAGGTTTAAAAACACAGGTGTAGAGAATGTTTACATGCCTATGTTTATTCCTGAGAGTCTTTTACAAAAAGAAAAAGACCATGTTGAAGGATTTGCACCAGAAGTTGCTTGGGTAACTCATGGTGGAACTGATAAGCTAGCAGAAAGATTATGTATAAGACCTACTTCAGAAACATTATTTTGTGATTTTTATTCAAATATAATTCAATCATATAGAGATTTGCCAAAGCTTTATAACCAATGGTGTTCGGTTTGTAGATGGGAAAAAACAACAAGACCATTTTTAAGAACTACTGAGTTCTTATGGCAAGAAGGCCACACGGCGCATGCTACGAGACAAGAAGCAGAAGAAAGAACTATTCAAATGCTTAATCTTTATGCAGATTTTTGTGAAGAGATACTTGCTATTCCTATGGTAAAAGGTAAAAAGACAGACAAAGAAAAATTCGCAGGAGCAGAATCTACATATACTATTGAAGCATTAATGCATGATGGTAAAGCACTACAATCAGGAACTTCTCATAACTTTGGAGATGGATTTGCAAAAGCTTTTGATATCACATATACAGATAAAGAAAATAAATTACAATATGTTCACCAGACTTCATGGGGAATGACAACTAGATTAATTGGTGCAGTTATAATGGTTCATGGCGATGATAGTGGGCTTGTTCTTCCACCAAGACTTGCGCCAACACAAGTAATGATTATTCCTATTATGCAAAAAAAAGAAGGTGTATTAGAGAAAGCTGCAAGCCTTCAAGAACAGCTTAATAATGCATCTATAAGAACAAAGACTGATGATTCTGATAAGAGTCCAGGGTGGAAATTTAGTGAACAAGAAATGAGAGGAATACCTCTTAGAATTGAGATAGGTCCTAAGGACATCGAAGCTAACCAAGCGGTAATAGTTAGAAGAGATACAAGAGAAAAAATGATAGTTTCACTAGATAATATAGTAGAAAAAACAAATGAATTATTAGAAACAATTCAAAAAGATATGCTAGATCGTGCTAAAGAACATAGAGATAACAATACAACAATAGCTACTAATTATGATGAATTTAAAGATGCAGTAGCCAACAAGCCAGGATTTGTTAAAGCAATGTGGTGTGGCGATGAAGCCTGTGAAGCGAAGATAAAAGAAGATACAACAGCAACTTCTAGATGTATGCCGTTTGAGCAAGAACATTTATCAGATAACTGCGTATGTTGTAATAAACCAGCTAAATCTATGGTATATTGGGGTAAAGCTTATTAAAATATTTTGATTTCAAAGATAAGTATTTGCGATGAAAGGTTACAGGTATGATGAAAAATGATGAAATAATCAATATTGAAATACCTAATCAAGTAGAATTTATTATTAGTGAACTTGAAGCACACGGACATCAAGCATTTGCAGTAGGCGGGTGTGTTAGAGATTCAGTTTTAAAGAAAGAACCAAACGATTGGGATATAACAACATCAGCTCTTCCACATGAAGTGAAAGGGCTTTTTCATCGAACAATAGACACTGGAATCTTACATGGAACTGTTACTGTTTTGTTAGCAGGTGTTGGTTATGAGGTTACAACATTTAGAATAGATGGCGAATATGAGGATAATAGAAGACCAAAGTCAGTATCATACACAAGTGATTTAGCAAAAGATTTAGAGAGAAGAGATTTTACTATAAATGCTATGGCATATAGTAAAAAAGAAGGACTGATTGATCTTTACGGAGGACTGTTAGATATAAAAGATAAGGTTATTAGATGCGTAGGTGATCCTTATCAAAGATTTGAAGAGGATGCACTAAGAATTCTAAGAGCTGTAAGATTTGCAGCGCAATTAGGATATGGAATAGACGCAGAAACAAAAAAAGCGGCATTTACTCTTTCACCGAATCTTTTAACTATAAGTAAAGAAAGAATTAATAACGAATTAGACAAATTGCTTTTATCTAATAATCCACAAATGTTTGAGGTGTGTTATGAACTAGGTATTACAACATATATTATGCCTTGGTTTGATAAGATGATGTTAACAGAACAAAATACACCATATCACAAATACAGCGTTGGTAAACATACTCTAAAAGTTATGGAAAATGTTCCGAATAATCATTATCTAAGATGGGCAGCTCTTTTACACGATGTTGCAAAACCAGAAGTTAAAACTACAGATTCAAATAATAGAGACCATTTTAAAACTCATGCAATAAAAGGCGAGAAAATGGCAGAAAAGATTATGAAGGAATTAAGATTTGATAAAAAAACAATTAGAACAGTATCAAAGCTCATACTAAATCATCAAATAGATATTGAAAACAATTCTTATTCTGTAAGAAAAAGTGTCAATATAATAGGAAAGGACATTTATCCTTTGTTTATAGAACTTAGAAAAGCTGATACTTTAGCAAAAAGCCAGATGGCGATAACTAAAGCAATGCCTCTTTGTAAGTTTATAGAAACAGAATACGAAAATATAATAAATAATAATCATTGTACGAGTATAAGTGAATTAGACATAACAGGCAAAGATATAAAAGACTTAGGTTATCAACCAGGACAAGAAATAGGTGAAAAACTAACATTTTTGTTAGAAGAAGTATTGAAAATGCCAGAGCTTAATAAAAAAGAAACTTTGATTGAACTTTTAAAAGAAACGATATTATAGTTTTGGTTAAGGTCAACAAGGATTTTAAGAGTTTATTTTTTGCGCAATATATCGTATACTATAGCTAAAGGTTTTTCTAGTATTATGTGACAAGAATAGAGGATATATGGATATGCATAATAGATTTAGCAAAAAAAGTAGAACTAAAAACACTCATAAGATAAAGACTCAAGAGATATTGGGGATTTTAATGATTGTTTTTAGTTGTATTTTTTTATTAGGATGTGATAGTTCATCAGATTCAAAAAAGTTTTCTAGTGGCAAAGAAGTGGGGGTTTTGCCTACAAAAGAAACTAGTAGTACAGATGAAACGAAAAAAACGGATGATAATTATGATGAAAAGGAAACTTTGATTGTAATAGAGATAGATAAAGATAGAAGTCTTATTAAATTTGCAGTGCCTAAAAAAGAAGAATATATAACGCTTAATTATTCAGGTGGCACTATGATTAAAAACAAATATAAAGAGCAACTTACTATAAATCAACTTTCACTAGGAAGTTTGGTGAGCGTGTCATATACTAAGAGTACTAAAAAGGCAGTCTTGATAGAATATATTGACGACTACTGGGATTATAAAGAAGTTACTAATGTGTCAGTATCACTTGATTCAAAAATCATAAAAGTAGGCCAAAGTTTGTATAAATTTTCAGAAGATATAGTAGTAATATCAGACAATAAAGTAATAGATGTTAGTGAATTAAATGAGTTTGATGTACTAACTCTTTGGGGAATTGGCAATGAAGTTTATTCGGTTTTGGTCGAAAAAGGCCATGGTTATGTTAGGTTTATAAATGATGAGTATTTTATAGATGGAATGGCTCAGATTGGATCTAAGATTATTAAGTTAGTAACAAAAGACATGATTATACTAGCGCCTGAAGGTGAATATACATTTACTATTAGTAAGGGTAGTAGAGGTGGAACAAAAGATATTGTAGTTAAGTCGAATCAAGAAACAGTTGTTAATCTTATAGACTTGCAAGGTGAGATTCAAAAGATAGGAACACTTAATCTATTAATAACACCAGATAATGCAAAGGTATTGATAAATGGAAAAGAAGTTAATAAAGACGATTTGATAACATTACCTCTTGGATCGCATAGAATTCTAGTAAGTGCAGATGGTTATGAAACCTTTGCTAAAAAGATAACTATTGATTCAGTATATATTAATTATAAAGTTGACCTATTAAAAGAAGGTGAAACAACAGCGACCCAAGAGACAACTAGTGGAACAAATGATAGTGGAGAAACCCAAACCAGTGAAGTTGAGGGCTATTATATAAAGGTTACTAATCCTGAAAAAACTGATGTGTATTTTGACGGGGCATTTGTTGGAACAACGCCGGTGAATTTTAAAAAAGTAACAGGAACCCATCTTATAACTTTAAGAAAAACTGGATACGAAACAAAGACCTATACGGTTTATATCTCAGATTCAGATGAAGATGCTAATTTAAGCTTTTCAGATTTAATCAAAACTGAAGAGCAATAAATATATTAATGGAGGATTTAAGGATGAATTATAAGGAACTTTACAAATTATGGAGTGAAGATGTAAGCTTTGATGAGCTAACAAGACAAGAGTTATTAGAAATTAGTGAAGATGAAAACGAAATTGAAGATAGGTTTTACAAGGATTTAGAGTTTGGAACTGCTGGCTTAAGAGGAGTAATAGGTGCAGGTACTAATAGAATAAACGATTACGTAGTTAGAAAAGCAACACAAGGACTTGCAAACTATATTAAAAAACAAGACATAAAAAATGCAGCAGTAGCAATAGCATATGATTCAAGAAGAAAGTCTCCTGAATTTGGAGAAACTGCAGCACTTTGCCTTGCAGCTAATGGAATAAAAGCATATATTTTTGATTCTCTAAGGCCAACGCCTGAATTGTCATTTGCAGTTAGAGAATTAAATTGTATAGCGGGGATTAATATAACAGCTAGTCATAATCCACCTGAATATAACGGATATAAAGTATATTGGTCAGATGGTGCTCAAATAACACCACCGCATGATAAAGGCATAATGGATGAAGTTAAGGCTATTTTATCTTATACAGAAACTAAAACTATGACAAAAGAAAAAGCTATAAAAGAAGGAATGTATGAAGTTATCGGAAGCACTATTGATGATTCTTATATTGAAGCTCTTAAAAAACAAGTTAAAAACTTTGATAGTATAAAAAATGAAGCAGATAATTTAAAGATAGTTTATAGCCCACTTCATGGAACAGGAAATATTCCTGTTAGAAGAATTCTAAAAGAGATTGGCTTTAACAATGTTTATGTTGTTAAAGAGCAAGAATTACCTGATGGAGAATTTCCAACAGTAAGCTATCCTAACCCAGAAGCGAAAGAAGCATTTTTCTTGGGACTAAAACTAGCAAAAGAAGTTAAAGCAGATATAGTTCTTGCAACAGACCCTGATGCAGATAGATTGGGTGTTTATGTTTTGCACAAAAAAACAGGTGAGTATATAACTTTAACAGGAAACATGTCAGGCTGTCTATTAGCAGAATATGAATTAAGTCAAATCAAAAAGCAAACTGGAATACCAAAAAATGGTGCACTTATAAAGACTATCGTAACTACAAATATGGCCGATGCAATTGCAAAAGAATACGATTGTGAACTCATAGAAGTGTTAACAGGTTTTAAATATATTGGACAAAAAATATTGGAGTTTGAAACTAACAATACTGGTGAATATTTGTTTGGCTTTGAAGAAAGTTATGGTTGCCTTATTGGTACACATGCAAGAGACAAAGATGCGGTAGTTGCAACGATGGCGCTTTGTGAGGCGGCAGCTTATTATAAAGAACAAGGTTTAGATCTTTATGAAGTAATGATGAAAATGTATGAAAAATACGGATTTTATAAAGATGATATTACAGCTATCACCCTAAAAGGTAAAGAAGGTATAGAAAAGATGGCTAAAATCCTAGAAGATTTTAGAATGTCACCTCCAGAAAAGATAGGTAAATACAAAGTGTTAAAGGCTAGAGATTATAAAGAAGATACAATAAAAGATATGACTACAAAAGAAGTTACTATAACTGGGCTTCCAAAATCAGATGTATTATATTATGATTTAGAGGATAATGCATGGGTATGCGTAAGACCTTCAGGAACTGAACCAAAGATTAAGTTTTACTATGGAGTTAAAGGTAATACTTTAAATGAAGCAGAAGAATTATCTGAAGAATTAGGAAAAGCACTACTTGGAATGATGGAATAAGTAAAAAAACTAAAGCATTAAATCAAAATATAAATTAAATGGATCGAAAAGAGATTACTAAAAAACAAGCTTCCACTAATAAATAGTGAAAGCTTGTTTTTTAGTATATCTATATTGCGCTGGTATCGTTTTTATAATCCTTAAACTTTTCTAGTACAGCATCATAGGTTCTAGAAGAAATATCTGGCAAGGATTTGCCCCAAGATTTGGTTGCTTGTGAAAAACCTTTTTTAAAGGCATCAAGCATATCATTCATCTTATCCTCATCTCCACCGGATAGTGCAACTGCAAAATCGAAAATTCTTTGAGATGTCTGTTTTACACCCCAATAGCCATCTTCAGATATCTCTGATTTTGCCTTTGCAGCAGTTTCTGGGTCTACTTCAAAATTTCCACTTGCTAGCATCTTCCACATATCATCAGCAGACTCGGCCTTTTTGCCTTGCTTTAGAAACATCTTTTCAACTAAGGATCTAAGTTGTTCGGTTCTAGCATTAGTATCAGCTTTTAGCTTTGCGATCAAAGCTTTGTTATCAACCTTAGCATTTGAAGATTCATACACAACACCTTTATCATTAGTAGTCTTTTTTTGCTCTTGTGTTGTTTCTTTTTTTTCTGCCTGCTTTGTTTGTTGATAGGCAACTTCATTAGCATTGCCGTATCCTGTAATTCCATTTACACTCATATTTGCACCTTGCATATCACATTAGTGATACTGCCCAAATAGTTAGTTGAAAGAAAGGGCAGTGTATGCATTCCTTTCGTTAAATCTTTCTCTCAACTTTTGCCCTCCGTGGCAAAACTTTGTTGTTCATTTATTATATCGGTAAAAACTTATAAAATGTTTATAGCTTCTAATATAGTTTGTTTTTGATTATAAATGTGAGTTGATACTGCATTTTTTGCTGCAAGCTTGTCGCGGCGTTCTAAGGCGTTAATAAACTCTATGTGTTCAGTTATCAAAGAATGTCTCTTGCTTTCTTCTTTTATGTATTCGAGTCTATATCTATACATCTGTTCTCTTAAATTGTTGAGAATTTGTACAAGCCTTTTATTGCCAGTTATTGAGTATATAATATCATGAAAGCTTTCATCTTTTTTTGCCATCTGAGTTAAATCACCATTTGCGATGGCTACTTTAAATTCTTCAAGATTACTTCTTAGATTATTAATATCTTCAGAAGTAATAAGTTCACAAGCAAGCTCTACAGCTAAAGACTCTAATACTTTTCTAACTTCTAAGACATCAACTAAATCTTCTTTTGTTATCTTAGCAACTTGAGCTCCTTTTCTTGGAGTCATAACTACAAGTCCTTCTAGTTCAAGCTTTCTGATTGCCTCTCTTACAGGTGTTCTGCTAACACCTAATAACTCTGCTAGCTTTATTTCCATGAGTCTTTCGCCTGGACTTAGCTTTCCACAAAGAATGGCTTCGCGCAAAGTATTAAAAACTACATCTCTTAAAGGTAAAAAATCATTAATCTGTAAAATAAGCTCTTTCATATATTATCCTTTGTCTTTCTGTAATTGTGTTTATTGGTAAAT
>CAZIGN010000020.1:24778-25956 GCA_964538805.1 uncultured Lachnospiraceae bacterium | reverse complement strand
TTTGTTTTTACAAAGGTGCTTGGGTTGATTGTAGTAGTGGAAGAGTGCAAGATTGTAATATAAAACAAGTAAGAAAATGTATTAAAGATGAAGAATCTAAAAAATCATAAAAGATAAGGTGATAAGGTTGTTGAGATGTCTCAGGAGTATATTTTAGAACGTGATATAGTCTATGATCACAATGAGCGTATGTTAAACATTAAAAAATATTATCCATATTTTAAGTTAGCAGAAACTTCTTTCGCGCAGTTTCAAGGCGGAAGATACTCAGACTTAGATATGGGTTATATTTTGATGGGAATAATTAGATTTTTCATAGAAGAAAACAGTTTCAAAGAGAAAAACGTTTTATATAAAGAATATGAAGAGTTTCTAATAAATCTTTTGATACGAGACTTTGAAATAGAAGACAATAGAAATAATTTAAAAGATTTAGCCGCATATATATTTGATAAAATCAAAAATGAAGGAAGACCTTTTTACTATGAATACTTTGACCCTTCTGTAAAAAAGAAAAAGAAGCTTAGGGTTAAGATTATTGATAGTATTATAGAAGATGGAATGGTTACATACTTTTTAGCTTCTGAAGCCATTGAGTTTTATCTTGATACAAAAGAGATAAAAGATGAAAGCATAATTACTGTTTCGCAAGTTCTTTTGTCAAAGATGATAACAAGTAAGAATTTTAAAGGTGGGGCAGAAGTTATTAAGCGAATTAATAACGAAGTAAGCAAACTAAAGATAAAAAAAAATGAAGTATTAAATATTTTAAGCGTTGATGTGTTTGAAGGTGTTAAAGCTTATGAAAGTTTTTTCGAAAAAGGAATGAAGTGGTTTGAAGAAGAACAAAAGCTATTCACCAAAAATGCAAATTTAATTGAAGAAGCCCTAAAAAGAGAAGATAATGAAAAGTTGCATTCTAACAAAGATCGTGAAGAAATATATTATTTAGAAACAGAATTAAAAAAAGCTATAATAAGACATAAAGAGCTTCTTGATGTTTGCACAAGTTTGCAAAGACAAGTTGATGAGATTGTATCAAAATCAAAGCTGTTAAAATTCAGAAAAGCATTTGATTTTAGAGAGAATTTAAAGTTTGTCATGGACAAGAATGATGCGACGATGCTATCTCTATTTGTAAGTCCATTTTTAAAACTAAACAAAAGAAAAAGTTTTTC
>CAZIGN010000020.1:19534-24678 GCA_964538805.1 uncultured Lachnospiraceae bacterium | reverse complement strand
TGGTATATAAGTGGATAGTAGAAGTCTAGATAAGGCTATGGATGTAGTCTCTGAATTAATAAATAATCACTCGATAAGTAAAAAAGATCCTAAGACAACTTCTTTGTATGAAGAATTTAATTCTAATCCAGAAGTTTACGATATTGTAAATATGGTACTTAAAAAGATGAATATTGATATTTATGAGTATAACAATTCAATATATGTTACAGCTGGTATTAATAACAAAGTTTTTGGTTTTTCGAATGAAGAAATTAAAAAAGAAATCGGTGTAAAACTTAACAAGGAGCTTTATCTTTGTTATCTAATTATATATGTAATCATCAACAAATTTTATAACGACTCAGTAACACCAACATTTGTAGAATATATCAAAATAGATGAATTAATTAAAAGTGTTGATGCTTGTCTTTTGAGTATAACTTCAAAGCTTGAGGTTTTTTCATTAGATGAAGTAGAAGAAAACAGTTTTAAAGAAATAGCAATGACGTGGGAAAACTTACCAGTCATTAACAGTGAAGACACTAATGAAGCATCTATAAGAGCGGCAAGGGGAACAAAGGCAGGATTTGTAAAGCTGGTACTTAATTTTATGTTAAACCAAAAGCTTTTATTAGATAATAATAATCTTTACTATCCAACAGAAAAATTTAAATGTTTGTCAGAGAATTACTTTGAAGAATATAAAGGTAAGCTTTCGTTAATCATGAGAGGAGATACTACAAATGCCACATATTAATAGAGTCAGAGTAAATAACATAAAATATAATTTTGGTACACAGTATTATGACGACTTTCTAATGAGGTTTTCTTGTAAAAATGCATTGTACGATCTTGCAAACGGAGGCGGAAAAAGTGTATTAATGTTGATGTTAATGCAAAATCTAATACCAAATTCAACACTTGATGAAAAACAGCCTATAGAAAAACTGTTTAGGACTAATAATGCTAGTACTACGATACATTCGTTGATTGAGTGGAAATTAAGTGAGCCGCATATAAAAAATGGCTTTACATATATGTTGACAGGATTTTGCGCTAGAAAAGCAAAGAATCAAAATGACGATAATGAAGAAGAGATTTCAAATGAAAACTCAAAAGATACAAGTTTAGAATATGAAAATGCGGCTATAGAATATTTTAATTATTGTATATTTTATAGAGATTTTAACGACAATGACATTAAGAATCTTCCACTTTCAAAAGGTGAAGAAAGAATAACTTATAATGGATTAAAAAACTACCTAAAAGATTTAGAAAAAAAAGATTTTAATCTTTTGATAAAAGTATTTGATAAAAAAGGTGAGTATCAAAACTATATAAGCCAATATGGTATATATGAAAGTGAATGGGAAATAATAAGAGGCATAAATAAGACAGAAGGCCACGTAAGAACCTATTTTGAAACCAATTATAAAACCACGAAAAAAGTAGTAGAAGACCTTTTGATTGAAGAAATAATCAGGAAATCTTTTCAAAACCGTATAGGACAAAATGATAAAGACAGTGAAACTAGTGCTAAAACGTTACTAGATATAAAAGATGAACTAATAAAGCTTTCAGCAAAGAAAAATGACCTAAACAACTATGATAGGCAAATCGAGATTATTGAAGGCTTTATTCTTCGCGTTCAAAACATAAAGCAAATGTATTTTGGTAAAGAAGAAATAGAATTACAGATAGAAAAAGTTTATAACACAGTTAATAAATTGTTAAATGATAAAACTAAACAATTAGAAGAATTAAATCACAAGAATGAAAACCTAAACATAGACATTTTGAAAGATAAAAAGGAAATAGAATTAGCAAAAGTTAAAATATGTGTACTTGAAAAAAATAATTATCAAAAAGAAATCGATGAGCTTAAGTATAAAAACCAAGCATTTGTCGAAAAGATAGCTGTATTGAAGCAAGAAATATCAAACAAAGAAAGCGAAAATGATTTTTTGGATTATCTATTTTATAAGAAAAAAGTAGATGAAATAAAAGAAAGCATAGCTTATGCGATGTCGGATAAAAAAGTAGATCAAACTACAATGTTAATGTTGGCAAGTAAAATCAAATTAGATTTTGATTTTGAGATAGAAAACCTTGCAAATGAAATAATAGCTATAAAAGAACAAATATGTATAAATGAAGAACAAAAGTTAGAAAGTAAAAAGAATCTTAAAGACAGTGAAAAAGCGGTATCAATAAATTCATATATTTTAGAAAGCTTAGAAAAAGAATTGTTAGAAGTAGGGGAAAAAATCAATTATGAGTTAAGACTTTCAGGTCTTCTTTTATCAAGTGATGTAAAAAATGAATTACAAGAAAAGGAAGTATTAAAAAAAGAATTAAACCAAAAGATAGAAAAGTTTGAAAAGCAATTGTTTGTGAGTAAACAAAAAGCAGAAGAAAATAGCATAAAAATAGAAGAAAATACTTTAAACATAATAAATGCAGAAGAAAAATTAAACATATTTCAAGAAGAGATAAAAGAGTTAAGACTCAGCAAAGAAAGGTTTATTAAATTAAAAGAAATATATGGCGAAGACACTAATGAAAGTGTATATGAGAATGCTACATTTAAATTAGAAGAGATGAAAAAGTTATTATCAAAAAGACAAGAAGAATTAATCGATAATAGCCTTCATCTGCATGCATTAAAAAATGATAATTCAATTCCAACAAACACTGAAGTAAAAAATATTTACGAATATATTCAACGGTTTCATGATAATTCGGCAATATATGCAAGTGAATATCTTAAAAATAGGACGATAGAAGAAAAGACATATTTGTTGGAAAAACTTCCAATGCTACCTTATTCATTAATTATAAAAAAAGATTTTGATATAATAATTACGGATAGAAGATTAAATGAAAATCAAACATTAAACAGGATGGTTCCTTTAATAAATGAAAAATTATTAAAGAAAAATAATATAGAAGATGAGAGAGAAGGACTGTTTTATATAACCTGTAACAAAGATTATTATCTAGATGAGGAATTTATAAAAAAACAAATTGATAAGTTATTGAAAAGAAAAGAAGAAATAGAAAAAGATTTATACAGAATAGAAGATCAAATTGAAGTTGTAAAAAAAGATATAGGATTTTTAAGGTTATACGAAGATGTCTATAAAGACAAACTAGTAAAGTTGCTACATGAATACGAAACAATAAAAACTTATAAAAAGGAGTATGAAAGTAATCAAACAAGCTTAAATGAAGAAAACAAGCAGTTATTAAAGCAACAAGAAGAATTATCAAATGAATTAAGGATTTCAAAAGAACTGATTGATGAAAATGCAAATATCACAAAACATTTAGAGGAATTAAAATCACTTGATGAAAAGCAAGATTACCTTATAATAAAAAATAAAAATGCAAAAGAAGAACTTGTATTAAGCAAAAAATTGTTAAATGAAAATAAAAATCATCTTGAATGCTATGAAATAAAGGAAAAATCTTTAGCGGACAAGATAAAGACTATAAGTGATAAAAAAGAAGCGCTAGAAAAAGAATATATTGAAGAATACAGTGGTTTTTATAATGAAGATATAAAATATGATCAAAAAGTTTTAGATGAATTATTAAAAGAAAACCAAGACATAAAGAGTGTTTTTCTTGCTATAAAAAAATCAGCTAGCATTGAGGGACTTGATTTAAAAGAAAAACAAGAAAATATGAAAAACTATGAAATGGCAGCAAGTAAATCAAAAGCTTTTATAAAGTATAAGGGAAGAGATATTGCAGACATTGAAGAAAAATACAATAATTATGGAATAGACCCAACAAGTGTTGATGAACTTAACAAGATAAAAGAAGAACTAAATCAGAATGAAAAAAATGCTAAAGAAATCGATGATAATATAAGAAGACTAGAATCAAAAAGAGAGAGAGAAAACGGTAAAGAATTAAGTTTGATTAATAGCATAAAAGAAAGATATGGAAGCTATGAAGAACTTGAGTATGAAGCGGATTTGAAAGCTTTCATTGAAGCTAAAATTATTTTAGTTGAAAGAAAAAATCTAGAAATAATTGAAACATCAAAACAGGTTAGTAAGGTAGAAGATATAATATTAAAGTCAGGTAGCATATTAAAAGATACAACAAGAATTGTAAATAACTCAAAATTATATTTTAAGAATTCTAATGAAGTGTTGAATTTTTCAAATGAAGATGAAATGCAAAATCTTGAAGAATATTGTGCAAAAGCAATTAAAAATTATGAAGAGTTTATCAAACTAACTTATGCTAAAAAAGACGAATTTAATAGAGATAAAATGATGTTAGTTGATACCTTGAATAAATTAGAAGCGTTTTTGCTTAGTGATGAGATTAAGATAAATGTTAGTATGCCAAATACTCTAGAAGAAACCAAAGAATTAACAGAAAGCCTTGTTGATGTAACAAATTGTATCAAGTTAGAAAAGAGTAGGGTTTTAAAAAGCATTGAAGAGATGGAATTGATAAAAGATAGTTTTGAAAATCAATGTATTCAAACTTGTATTAACATAAAAAACGAAATTGATAAGCTTACAAAATTATCGAAAATAAATATGGATGGTGAACAAATAAATATTATTAATCTCATTATTCCTTATATCAGTGAAGATTTATACAAATTAAAAATGGCTGATTACATCTCTGAAATAGTACATTCTTGTGATAATATAGAAAGTGGTTCGGAAAGATTGAAGTTTATTAAAAACAAACTTGCATGGAAGAGCCTTTTTTCAGTAATCGTTAGTGATATGAATAAGATAAAATTAAGCCTTTATAAAAGAGAAAGAATCAAGGAACAAAGCAGATACTTAAAATATGAAGAAGCGGTAGGAAGTACAGGGCAGTCTCAGGGAATATATATTCAGTTTTTAATTGGAATCATTAACTATATTGCTAGTATTAATTCACCTGATGCGCAAGTATCAACACTAAGAAAAGTAATATTCATTGACAACCCATTTGGAGCGGCTAAGGATGTATATATCTGGGAGCCAATATTTAAGCTGTTAAAAATCAATAACGTCCAGCTTGTTGTTCCTGCAAGAGGTGCAACCCCAGCAATTACGGGAAGATTTGATGTTAATTATGTACTAGGGCAAAAGATGACGGGAAAGACACAACAAACAGTTGTAGTAGATTATTTTAGCAAT
>CAZIGN010000020.1:0-19434 GCA_964538805.1 uncultured Lachnospiraceae bacterium | reverse complement strand
GAACAAGAAGTAGGAGATGTAACTGATTGTGATTGCGAAAATCTAGACCCAAAAGAAGAATTGTTAAAAGATAAGCTTAAAAATAGTGATGGCTCATATAAAGAAGAGTTATATGATGATTTTTATGATCAACAAATTAACAAAAAAGAAGATGAAACCAAAGAAAAGGATACAAAAGACACAGATACAAATAATGCAAATTTAAATAATGAAGAGATATATGATTTAGACATAAAAGCTTTAGATACAGATGATTCAGATACAGATGATTCAGATATAGAAGCAGTTAGGTTAGATATGTTTGATAGTGCAAGTATGCAAGAATATTTAGCGCCAGCATTTAATGAATATATTAAGCCAAATGAAGTCTATGAAGAAATTGAAGAAGAATTAAAGACAATAAGAATAGATAAGAATAAAATAGATGAACTATTAGAAGAAGTTAATAGAAAAGAAGAAATTAGTATTCCTGATTTTTGTGAGATAGACGAATTTGGACAAATAGGGCTTAATCTTAATGTAATCAATACAACAAACGATAACATTGAAGGACAGATGAGCATTTTAGAACTACTAAAAGACGACGAAGAAGAAACAGAAGAAACAGAAGAAACAGAAGAAACAGAAGAAACAGAAGAAACAGAAACAGATATAACAAGTGATAATGAAGAAGAATTCCTAGAAGAAGATTCTTTAGAAGACGATGAAGTTGCTGTTGAGATATTTAAAAAGGCATTTGTTAGTAAAGATACTTCTAAGCTAGAAATAGAAGAAGCAATGATAGATGACGAGTTTAAGGAACTTATAAAATCTTCAATTGTAGACCTTGAAAATATACCAACAAATAAAACTGAAAGCATTGATGATATAGAATCTTTAGCATCTAGAAATAAAGATCTAACAATTTATCAAGATATATTCTATGAAGATGATGAAAGTGATTTTGAAGATGAAAATGAATTAGAAGAAGAAACAGTTGTTGAAAAAGATGTGTTTGAAGAAAATGCTGTTGAAGAAGAAACAGTTTTAGAAGAAGAAACCAATTTTATAAAAGATGAAGTTGTAGGACAAACAAATAAACTAGAAGAAACAGCTAAAGCAGAAGAAAAACTAACAGATTATAGACCTTATCAGATAAATTTAGACAGTATATTAACAGATGAACAAAAAGAGTACTTTAAGGCATTTACAGGAATGGAAGAACTTGAAAACCAGGTAGCAAATGTGCTAAATGATCTGAAAGATAATTTCGACAAAGAAGGAAGCTCAAAAAAAGGAAATATAATTATCGTAGGCGATGCAAAAAGAGGAAAAACAACACTAGCAATGAGCTTAATTAAAGCCATTAATAAATCTAGAGGCAGATTAGACAGAAAAATAGCAAAGGCTAGTGGGACAATTCTTAATAACAAAGGTATAGAAAAATCAATGAACAAACTATTAGGTGCTGATTTAATAATAGAAAAAGCAGCTAATCTTACACCAAGATTAGTTAAAGAGCTAGTAGTGTCAATGAAGAACTACACAGATAATATGATAGTTGTATTAGAAGATGATAAAGCAGCAGTAGAAAGAATGTTCTTAGTTTATCCTGAATTAAAAGAAGTTTTTGATAAGAAGGTAGAAATTACTGAGATAGATATTAAAGAATGGGCAAAATATGCAAAAAAATATGCCGAGAAAAAAGGCTATTGCATAGAAGAGATGGGATCTTTAGGGATGTATGCAAAAATCGATGAGATGTATTCATATCTTGATAAAATAGAAAAACAAGATATAGAAGAAATGATAGATGAGGCAATAAAAAAAGCAAACAAAAAGACTATTGTTAGTAAAATCTCTAAACTTTTCAATAAAAATGTAAAGGAAAACATATTAAAAGAACAAGATTTTGAATAATAAAAAAGCGTCCTATGTGGACGCTTTTTTTGTTGGTATGTAAATCCGAATAATTAATTGTCAGTATAAATGTCAATGCTTCCAATTCCACAAGAAGCAGTTATATCTATATTAGAAGCATTGTTAGTTGTTGATATGCTAGAATTATTAAGTTTTGTAGAGCCTATACCTGTATTAGCGTTATAATTATAGTCCGTTTCTAGTAATGGCAAAACAACTCTAATATCTCCGATACCATTATCGAATTTAGCCAATTCATTAATGATAGCGTCAAACTTTATACTTCCTATTCCAAGATTGACTATACATTCATCGGTGTCTATATCCTCTATAATTATTTCACCTACACCTAAATCAATATCTAAAGAAGAAGTGGTAAAGCCGCTTACATCTATCTTTCCAGCGCCTAGCTCTATATTAGCTTCTTCAAATAAAAAATCCTTTGGCAATGTAAGTATAAAAGTGTTGTCAGAATTTTTAGATTTAAAAATCCCATTAAAACTAAAGGAAGACTGTTTTATATATAAAGTTCCATCATCCGTAACCTCGATTTTAGAATCGTCTGAAGTTGTAGATTCTAAACTTAAATCTTCTCCCGACTTTATAATAAGTAGTCCGGCATTTATATCGATTTCTAAATATTTTATTTCGGATATTAATACATTTTCAAAAGTATTAATTGTATTAGTAGTCTTTTTATTGCCGTCAAAAAGATTAAGTACGAATAAAAGGGAAGTTAGAATACTTGATACGATTACTACTGTAAGAAAGATTGCAAATCCCATAGCGATATATTTTATAACTCTTTGCAAAGTTGTCATTTTATATCTACACCCCCAAACATACAGGTGGAGTTAAGGAAAATTGTAGGAGCATTTGGGTTAGAGCTTGGTCTGGCTTTATTGCTAGTACCACCAAATATTGGTATTGAGTGAACCTTGACATTTACATTTGAAGGTACAATAATATCAGCTCCGGCAAAGATACAAGTACTATTAATAACGACATCACTAGTTATGATTGCATCCCTTAGATCTAATACAACGCTTCCAAAAATAGAGTTAATACAAGCTCCATCAAATGTTTCGTGAGGATAATTAACTATGTTTTCACCAAAAACCGCAGAGTATTCAGCAGAATGTGAATGAACTTTTGAAGAGTTATTATCTTTGTTAGTAGAATCCTTTTCGTAAAAATCATTTTCTATTATATCTTCATCTTTGATATAAACACTAGGGCCTTCGGTTGCTTTTTCATATCTTTCGTAAGCTTCTCTAGAAGGTTTATTTGAAGGAAGAATACTCTTAAATATTATTGAAAAACCAATCAATATTAGGATTATAGGAACTGTTAGTTCTTGAATGACAGAAAAATCAAGAAAATCATTTGTCCATAATAAAAGGATAAGTCCAATAAATATACCAATCAAAGAAGAGGAATTAATCCCTTTTGTAAGAAAGCCAGATAGGCTTGGTATAAGTATAAACAAAGGCCAAAACCTCCAAAGAATTTGCCAAATATTTAAATCCCAACTAAAAAAGGAATTTCCCATATAGAGTAGACCAAAACCAATAAAAGCTAGGCCCCATAAGATGCTAGATGCTTTAATTTTCATAATAATCTCCAATCTGTGTAAGTCTTTTTGACTAATTACACTAAAAAACGTATATTTAAATTTAAATATGAAATAACTATTAACTTATACGTTGATATTACTATGAAAGGTTATTTCAAACAAGTTACATATGTCATTATGTTTGATTTAAAAAGTAATTAATACTCTATTACTTTTGTCTTTGAAATCATATCGTGAATAGCAAGATGTTTTGACGTGAATATAACTGTAAATATTGATATTATAGGAATAATAGGAAGTGAATTAAGTAAAACCTTACCTAGAAATTCTCTAATAATAAGAGTCTTGCTAAGCTTTAAACTTTGCTCAGTGCATACAACTTTGATTCGTAAGAGCCTTTTTCCAACAGTCATACCTTCAAAAATTACGGTGCAAAATGTTGCATATAAGGCAAAGAAAGCAACAGATAAAAAAGTCATGCTTCTAAAAAAACTAGCTGATAAGGATACATTTCTAGTAGTATAAGTGCTACCATCTTCGTTCTCAAAAGTGTTTAAATAGTCATCCATTTCTGAAGGCATATCTTTAATAAGATAAACGCCTGCTAAAGGAGAAGGATAAGTAAGTGGTACGGTATAAACCTGGTTAAAACTAAAAATCAACATAATTGCTAGAGCTGGAATAAAAGCGATCAATGAATCAATTATAAAAGCAATGCTACGTTTCCAAAATGGAGCTAAAAATTCTTTTTCATTATAAGATCCCATAATTATACCTATGCGAAGACAGATAAAGCTGTCAAATCACCCAAAATCAGGTGCTGCATTAATCCTTTCTGTGTTATAAAAATTTTTGCTAAGTATAACATATAAAGAAGGTAAATGCAAAAAAAACAACTTGTAGAGATATGCATACAAGTTGTATAATGAATTTGGAGGCGCTTATGAATAAAAAGACTGTAATACCTAAGTATTTTTCTCTTATGGAGGAACTTAAAAACGATATTATTAAAGGCAATATTCAGCCAAATGAAAAGCTTCCTTCAGAGAATGAACTTTCAAAAAAGTACAACATAAGTAGGCATACTGTCAGAAAAGCTTTGGCTATGTTAGAAAATGAGGGATACATCGCGCCAGAACATGGTAGAGGAACGTTTTGTATTGACAGAAAAAAGGCCATTGGCCCTATGAATTCAAAAAACATAGCAGTAATAACAACTTATATTTCGGATTATATATTTCCAAGAGTAATTGCAGGAATAGATGAAGTTCTTACAGAAAGTGGCTATAGTATAATACTTAAAAATACTGGAAATAGTCAAAAAAAAGAAAGTAAAGTTCTTGAAGATATTATGACAAAAAATATTGATGGCCTTATTATTGAGCCAAGTAAAAGTGAGGTTTTTTGCAAGAACCTTAAACAGTATCAAATGTTTGATAACATGAATATTCCATATGTGTTTATTCAAGGTACATATATGCAATTAAAGAATAAACCAAGTATATTGTTAGATGATACAAAAGGAATGTATTTACTAACTAAGCACTTAACAGAATTAGGACATAAGAATATTGCAGGAATATTTAAGGTGGATGACTATCAAGGTAATGCAAGGCACAAAGGCTATGTTAAGGCGCTACAAGAAGCAAAAATAGACTATAACCCAGATATAGTCATATGGTTTCATACAGAAGATAGAGATAAAAAACCAGCAGCAGCAACAAGGGAATTAATAGAAAATAATGTTCCTATTGATGCTATTGTGTGTTATAATGATGAGGTAGCTTTAGAAATTTATGAAGAGCTTGAATTGCTAGGTATTTCAGTGCCTGAGCAGATATCTATAACAGGTTATGACAACTCATTTATATCAGAAAATGGACCAATAAAGCTTACAACTATTTCACATCCTAAAGAAGAGTTAGGAAGATTAGCAGCGAAGTTGTTATTAGAAAAGATTAACAAAGTTACCAAAGAAGAAAGTGCGGTCAAAAGGTTGATACAACCTGAATTAATTATCAGAGAATCGTGCATAAAAAGAAGGTAATAAACGGCAGCAAAAGGCTGTTGCTTATATAAATTACACAATATTTTATCTAAGGAGGATTTTAATATGTTACAAAACAAGAATTATAAGTTTTGGTTTTGCACAGGATCACAAGATTTATACGGTGATGAATGTTTAAGAAAGGTTGCAGCTCATTCAAAAGAGATAGTTGAAAAGCTTAATGCATCTGGTAACTTACCATTTGAAGTTATTCTTAAACCAACATTAATTACTCAAGCTACAATCAGAAAGACTTTTAATGAAGCAAATGCAGACGCAGAATGTGCTGGTGTTATAACATGGATGCATACTTTCTCACCTGCAAAGATGTGGCTTTTAGGTTTACAAGAATACAGAAAGCCTTTATTACACCTTCATACTCAATATAATGAAGAAATCCCTTATGATTCAATCGACATGGATTTCATGAACGAGAATCAATCAGCTCATGGTGACAGAGAATATGGTCATATCGTTAGCCGTATGGGAATCGAAAGAAAAGTTGTTGTTGGATATTGGGCAGACCAAGCAGTTCAAAAAGATATCGGAAGTTGGATGAGAACAGCTATCGGAGCAATTGAATCAAGCCATATCAGAGTTTGTCGTTTCGGTGATAACATGAATAATGTTGCTGTTACTGAAGGCGATAAAGTTGAAGCTCAAATTAAATTCGGATGGGAAATCGATCATTACAATGTTAATGAATTAGTTTCTTATGTTAACGCAGTATCAGATGCAGAAATCAATACATTAGTTGAAGAATATTATACAAAATACACTCCAATTTTAGAAGGTAGAGATGAAGCTGATTTTAGAAAGCACGTTGCTGTTCAAGCAGGAATCGAAATCGGTATGGAAAAATTCCTTACTGAAAGAGATTATCATGCATTAGTAACACACTTTGACATGCTTGGAGGATTACAACAATTACCAGGTCTTGCTATTCAAAGAATGATGGAAAAAGGTTATGGATTCGGTGGAGAAGGTGACTGGAAAACAGCTGCTATGGTTCGTTTGATGAAGATCATGGCTGGTGGCGTTGAAAACGCAAAAGGAACTTCTTTCATGGAAGATTATACATACAACTTTGTACCTGGAAAAGAAGGTATTTTACAAGCTCATATGTTAGAGGTTTGCCCAACTGTTGCTGATGGTAAAATTGGAATCAAAGTTAATCCTTTATCAATGGGAAGAAGAGAAGATCCAGCTCGTTTAGTATTTACTTCTAAGACTGGACCTGGTGTTGCTACATCATTAATCGATCTTGGAAACAGATTCAGACTTATCATCAACGCTGTTGATTGTAAGAAGAATGATAAAGATATGCCATCACTTCCAGTTGCTACAGCATTCTGGACTCCACAACCTAACTTAAAGGTTGGAGCAGAAGCTTGGATATTAGCAGGTGGAGCTCACCATACTGCATTCTCATATGACTTAACAGTTGACCAAATGGTTGATTGGGCTGCATTTATGGGAATCGAAAGTGTTGTTATTGATAACAATACTAACATTAGAGATTTCAAGAATGAATTAAGATGGAACTCAGTAGCTTTTAGATAAGTTATATCAAGTTAATAAATAATGCGGTTACGACAAAGGGGATACCCTCTGTCGTATTCGCATATAATAACCATTTCATAGATTATTAAGTTTTTGTTATAGAAAGAAGGATAACGATGTTAGAAAATTTAAAACAAGACGTATTTAAAGCTAATATGGAATTACAAGAAAAAGGTATGGTTATCTATACTTGGGGAAATGTTAGCGGAATAGACAGAGAGTCAGGATTAGTAGTAATTAAGCCAAGTGGTGTTGATTATGACGGAATGACTGCGCAAGATATGGTAGTAGTTGATTTAGAGGGCAATGTAGTTGAAGGTAAGTATAAGCCATCTTCAGATACAGCAACTCATTTAATTTTATACAAGACTTATCCAGAAATCGGTGGAGTAGTTCATACACATTCAACTTGGGCAGTTACATTTGCACAAGCAGGAATGTCTATACCAGCATTTGGAACAACTCATGCTGATTATTTCTTTGGTGATGTGCCTTGTACAAGAGATCTTACAAAAGAAGAAATTGAAGATTCATATGAACTTAATACAGGAAAAGTAATTATAGAAACTATTGGAGATAATGACCCAATGGCTATACCGGGAATTGTTGTTAAAAATCATGGACCATTCGCTTGGGGAAAAACAGCGGCAGGTTCTGTTTATAACGCAGTAGTATTAGATAAAGTTGCAGAAATTGCTTACAATACAATGACTTTAAACCCAAGAGTTAAAAGGGTTCCACAGCATTTATTAGATAAGCATTATTATAGAAAACATGGAGCAAATGCGTATTACGGTCAAGGTTCAGAAGATCACTAAATTATAGTGATTTAATAGATATTACTATTTTAGATATACGCATATGGAGGAAATATATTAATGAAATTTTTTATAGATACAGCTAATGTAGAAGAGATTAGAAAAGCAAACGATATGGGTGTAATATGTGGTGTTACTACTAATCCTTCACTCATTGCAAAAGAAGGAAGAGATTTTAAGCAAGTAATTGCTGAGATAGCTTCTATAGTTGATGGCCCTATTAGTGGAGAAGTTAAAGCAACAACTGTAGATGCACAAGGTATGATAGAAGAAGGTATAGAAATTGCTAAGATTCATCCTAACATGGTAGTTAAGATTCCTATGACAGTAGAAGGTTTAAAAGCATGTAAAGCTTTAACACAAAAAGGAATTAAGACAAATGTTACATTGATTTTTTCTGCGAATCAAGCATTATTAGCAGCTAAAGCTGGAGCTACTTATGTATCTCCGTTTGTTGGTCGTTTAGATGACATATCGCAGCCAGGAGTAGACTTAATAGCTACTATAGCGGATATTTTTAATGTTCATGGTATAGAATCTGAGATTATTGCAGCATCTGTTCGTAATCCAATACATGTAACAGATTGTGCTTTAGCAGGAGCGGATATTGCAACAGTTCCTTATGGAGTAATTGTTCAGATGACAAAACATCCATTGACAGATCAAGGAATAGAAAAGTTTCAAGCAGATTACAAAGCAGTATTTGGTGAGTAGTAACAAGTAATATAATATAAAATCAGGAGGAGGAAGCATGCAGCGTTTCAAACAATAAAACGCAAAGATTATCTTAATAAATTTATTAACTAATGAAGATTAAAGATATTTAGCATGTAGTTTGATATGAACAAGTTAGAGTTACAAAAAACAGCAAACGAAATTCGTAAAAGTGTAATAAGAGCTGTACATAGTGCAAAAGCGGGACATCCGGGTGGTTCTTTATCAGCAGCGGATGTATTTACTTATCTATATTTTGAAGAGATGAATATAGATCCAAAAGATCCAAAAAACAAAGATCGAGATAGGTTTGTTCTATCTAAAGGGCATACAGCTCCAGGTCTATATTCTACTTTAGCACAAAGAGGATATTTTCCTAAAGAAGATCTTTTAACATTAAGACAGATAGGTTCTTACCTACAAGGTCATCCAGACATGAAAAATATTCCGGGTGTGGATATGTCTACAGGATCTTTAGGACAAGGAATATCTGCAGCAGTAGGAATGGCTTTGTCAGCAAAACTTACTAATGATGCATACAGAGTATATACACTACTAGGTGATGGTGAATTACAAGAAGGACAAGTTTGGGAAGCATCAATGTTTGCTGGACACAAATTTCTTGATAACCTTGTAGTAATAGTAGATAATAACAATCTTCAAATTGATGGATGTATTGATGATGTATGTTCACCTTACCCAATTGGAGACAAGTTCAAAGCATTTAACTTTAATGTTATTGAAGATGTTGATGCTCATGATTTTGATGCACTAAAAAATGCTTTTGATGCAGCAAAAGAATTCAAGGGTAAACCAACAGCAATAATAGTTAAGAGTGTTAAAGGTAAGAATGTTTCCTTTATGGAAAATAATGCGGCATGGCATGGAACTGCTCCTAATGATGAGCAATTCGAAGTAGCAATGTCAGACTTAGAAAAGGTGGGTGAAGCATTATGTCAGAAGTAAAGAAGATTGCAACAAGAGAAAGTTATGGTAATGCTCTTGCAGAACTAGGTAATAAATATGATAATTTAATAGTTTTAGACGCAGATTTAGCAGCAGCAACTAAGACAGGAATATTTAAAAAAGCTCATCCTGAGCGTTTTATAGATTGCGGTATAGCTGAATGTAATATGATGGTAATAGGCGCTGGTATAGCGACTACAGGAAAGATTCCTTTTGTTAGTACATTTGCTATGTTTGCAGCGGGTAGAGCATTTGAACAAGTAAGAAACTCAATTGGTTACCCACATCTTAATGTAAAAATCGGTGCTACTCATGCAGGAATATCTGTTGGAGAAGACGGTGCTTCTCATCAATGTAATGAAGATATTGCACTTATGAGAACAATACCAGGAATGGTAGTTATCAACCCAGCAGACGACATAGAAGCTAGGGCGGCAGTAGAAGCTGCTTTAGAATATTATGGTCCTGTATATATGAGATTTGGAAGATTAGCAACACCTATTATTAATGACTTTCCTGAATATAAGTTTGAAATTGGTAAAGGCGTAAAACTTAGAGATGGAAAAGATGTTACTATAGTTGCTACAGGACTTTGTGTTGCTGAAAGCTTAGCAGCAGCAGAAAGATTAAAAGACGAAGGAATAGATTGTGAAGTTATAAATATTCATACAATCAAACCTTTAGACGAAGAAATAATTCTAGAATCTGCAAGAAAAACCGGAAAAGTTGTTACAGTTGAAGAACATTCAGTTATAGGTGGACTTGGAAGTGCAGTATGTGATGTATTAGCAGAAAAGTTACCAACGAGAGTTCTAAAAGTAGGTGTAAACGATGTATTTGGTGAATCTGGACCAGCAGCAAAATTAATTGCAAAATATGGACTAGATGCAGACGGTATAATCAAAAAAGTTAAAGAAATAGTTTAACATATATTACCTTAAAAGACCTTTAAAAGAACATTCTTTTAAAGGTCTTTTTTTCTTGCTTATTGTTTTATTCTTCTAGATATTGTAAAATGTATCTATGAGAAGACTAAGTAATAAAGAAGGTGCGCTATGGAGAAAATCAGGGTTTCATTACTGGGTAGTAAAAGCAATGTCAAAGAGATTCTAGAATCTGACAAATCAACTTCTAAAATATTTGATGAAATTGAGATAGACTTAAAGGAAAGTCTTCATATTGATTCGAATATAGATATAATGATAGTAGATTTAGATCAAGATAAAATTAATTTAGAAGAGCTTTCGTATTTGGCGGCTAATAAAAGAATTATACTTTGTGTTGACAAGGATTCAGAGATCTTAGAACAAATAGTAAAAACTAACATCAGCAACATATTGTTAAGACCATTAATTCCGCAGATGGTCTATTTTGCTATAAAAAACAATCTTGAATTATTAAAGATAAAAAAACATTCAGAAGTTATATTACAACTTGACGAGATTGATTATTTAACAGGCGTATTTAATAGAAGAGGACTTAGTAAACAATATCTAAGTCTTAATAAAAAAGAAAAGTTACATTTTATGTTTATAGATATAGATGATTTTAAAGATGTTAATGATTTATATGGTCATAGCATAGGTGATAAATTGTTAATCACAGTTACGAAGTTGATACGTAAAAACGCACCTAAAGCAACTTTGTTTAGAGTTGGTGGGGATGAATTTGTATTAATGTTTAAAGGCGAAATATCAGAAGATGATGTGCATGAGATTGCAATTAAATTACTAAAAGTAACTTCTTCATTAGAGATTGGAAAAGAAATATTGACAACAATCTCTTTAAGCATAGGCATAATACTAAATCAAACTAGTAATGAAAAACTTGATGATATTTTGTATAAATGTGATTCAGCGATGTATCAAGCAAAGAAAAAAGGCAAGAATCAATATGTAATGTTTAATACTATTGAAAAGAACTTACTCTACAAAAAATCATTGGCAAGAGAAAAGAAAAAAGCTTTAGATAATGGCGAGTTTTTAGTATATTTACAACCTAAGATGAACATGATTACAAGGCGAATATTTGGAGCGGAAGCATTAGTAAGATGGATGCATCCTACCGAAGGAATGAGAATGCCTGATACATTTATTCCCTACTTTGAAGAAAACGGATTTATTATTAATCTAGACATGTATGTTTTTGAAGAGGTTTGTAAACTTAAAAATTCATGGAAAGATTCAACGATTAACAAAGTTTTTATATCGGTAAACATGTCAAGGCTGCATTTACATCATAAGAATTTCGTGGAAGACTTGCTAAAAATAACAAATAAATATCAAGTTAGCCCTACAGAACTAGAAATTGAGTTTACTGAGTCAGTATTTGTTAAAGACTCTGAAGAGATGATGAACACAGTTATAGAACTAAAAAAACATGGATTTACTGTATCAGTTGATGATTTTGGTGCGGGATACTCAACTTTAAACATATTAAAAGATACGCCAATAGACATAATAAAAATCGATAGAGAATTTTTAGAAAAGTTTGAAGAGGACTCGAAAAGTAGAAGGATAATTAGAAGTATAATATCTATGGCAAAAGATCTAAGACTAGATACAGTAGCAGAAGGGGTTGAAACACAAGAACAGATCACCTTTTTAACAGGATGTGGTTGTGAACTTGCGCAAGGCTTCTTTTACTCAAAACCATTGCCAGTAGAAGAGTATATAAAGTTTGCAAATGAACATTTAATAGAAACAGTAAAACTTGTTAACTACAGATTTGAAGATAACTTTGAAGACGAAACAAAAGAATTCAATGCATTTTTTGAAGGAAAAGATTATGAGTTTTTAGAAGGTGTTGCAAAAGACACAAAGGCATTAGCATTTCCTGGAGGGTCTAGGACTGAAAATGCGTTAATAATACCTTTAGAAGCCTTATCAAGTGCAAGTTTCACCATTTCATTTTGGATGAGGCCTTATGAACTTCGCACTTGGACTAGTGTGTTTTATGTAGGTTTTGAATCAGGGTTTTTAAGTGTAGTTCCTCTAGCGTGGGAAGGTGTAACTATTGTAAGAGTAAAAGATGAAAGAGAACGTGGCGGATGGTATGATGCAGGAACGGTAGCAACGCAAGTTTATAAATGGAGTCATATAACGGTTACATACGACTCTAAATCAGAAACTCTAAGGCTTTATATAGATGCAAAACTTACAGGGACAAAGTATTATGTACCACCTATGAGTACAATTAGACAGATGATGCTTGGAGGAGATGTATATAAAGAGTCATTTAAAGGTGAAATATGTGATTTTAGAATCTACAATCAGGTAAAATCAGCGCAAGACCTCAGAGTTATATACAGTGAATATGAATCTATGCAAGGTTTTAAGGGCGAAATAAAGACAGGAAGAGAATAATTATAAAAAGTGAATTTGTAAACAATTTATTAATAATAGATTAAATATCTGTCAATGGGTTTACAAGTATTATGTAAAGTGATAAAATACAATTACAGAAAAGAAAAAAGATTTTAAAAGAAAGGGCGTGAAATTATGAGCATTGCAGGAATAGGAAGTAGCCAAATAGGTTACGATAATCTTTCGAGCGGAAAAAGAATAAATACCGCGGCCGATAACCCAGCCGGCATGGCAATTGCTCAAAAACATAATACTCAGATTACAGGGTATGATGTTGGTAAGAATAACGCAGCTGCAGGGAAAGATTTGATTAATGTAGCAGACGGCGCCCTTTCTAATATTACAGATAGTCTCCAAAGAATGAGAGAGCTTGGTATGCAAGCATCTAATTCGGCGACTATGACAGATTCTGATAGATCCTCAATCCAGAAAGAGATTGAGAATTTAAAAAAGGGAATCCAAGACACTGTTAAAGGAACTTCATACAACAAACTTACTTTGCTCGATGGAAGTATAGCGGATATGAACCTTGCAACCAACCCAAATGGTAAAGGACAAAGTATAAAACTTGTAAGTTCTACACTACAGGATTTAGGAATTGAAGATTTTGACGTAACAGGTGAATTCAGTTTGAAAACTATTGATGAGGCAATAGCAAAGATTACAGAAGGAAGAAGCTCTTTAGGAGCACAAAGTAATGCCTTGGATTCCCAAATTAATTATAATAACTATGCATCTTATAACACAAGTGCCGCGAAAAGCTCATTAGAAGACTTAGATATGGCGGAAGGCATCACAGAGATGAAAAAGAACAAGATCATAGAAGATTATAGGTTGTACATTGAAAAACAAAAAATGGAAGATGATGAAGACCAAAACCTAGTTAAAAAGATGTTTGGCTAAATCATCAACTAAATAAAGGCTATAATATTTAACAGCGTAAGTTAAATATTATAGCCTTTCATATTGTATAAAACCACTAAACAATTCTTCCGTCAACCATCTCAAGGATTTCATCAGAAAGAAGGGCGATATCATCTTTGTTGTGACTTGCTAACAATATAGTACAACCTTGGTTTTTTAAATTAAGTAGAAGTATTCTTATTTTTTCAATACTATCTTGATCTAGAGCATTTGTAGGTTCGTCAAGAAGTAGTAAAGCGGGTTTTTCGAAAATAGCTTGAGCAATTGAAAGTTTTTGTTTCATTCCAAGAGAAAAAGCTTTTACTTTTTTGGTTTTTGCATCAGATAGTCCAACGGAATCTAGTGCGCTATTTATATCTTCATCTGTTGCGATGTTTTTGATTTTAGATAGTATTTTAAGATTAGTAAAAGCGTTAAATTGGGGTAATAATTCTATATTCTCTATTATTACTCCCATGCTATCAGGAAAATCAATATCTTTGTGTAGTTCTTTTTCGTCTACAAATACCTTGCCATCGGTAGGGAAAATAAGACCGGCGATAGCTCTTAAAAGCATTGTTTTTCCTGAACCATTTCTTCCAAAGATACCATAGATTTTACCTCTCTCAAAAGAGTATGATACATTATCTAATACATTTTGAGATTTGATTGCTTTTGTAAAATTTTGAAGTTCTATTTTTTTCATATATTTATTCCTTTTCTTTGAATTTTTTTTTACATAATAGGTGATGAATAATAATGGCAAATAGCCAGCTTATTAAAACAAATAGTTGTTATAAAAGATCTTTCTTTTTAAAAGCTTTATAAATTAAAAAAATATGAATTACTGTGAATAAAATTAAAAAAGTAAATTTTGTAAAAAATAAAAGCTCTATATAAGGTCTCCTTGATACCAAAGAGAAATTAGGATAGAAAACAATGTTAAAAAACGAATTATATTTATTTATATATATTATCTTACTAGCATATATGCTTATTAAAAAATAAGACAAAGTAATCATTAAAGAAAGCTTGCTATCAAACAATATTTCCATTAAAAGTTGTAATAGAGATAAATTAATACAAACCAATATAAAAAGAATAGTTGACTCTAAATAATTATCAAAATTCAAAATTGAATTATTAATAATCAAATTTATAAGGCCGAAAAAAAACTGACCACATAAAGTAAATTCCAAAACTCTTATTGTTAGTTTTCTTAGTAATATAGATAATAAGGAATTCCTTTTTTTTGTTCTAGTAACAATATATATTCCATAGCTTTTAATATAATCTTCTGTAACAGAAAATGAATAAAAAATCAATATTGAATAAAAAAGTAAAGTATTTGCTGTTGATAAAGCAGGATCGTAATAAGTTGGTCCAAAGTATAGATCTATCAAAGATGAATTGCCTGTTTGAAATCTAGTGATCAAAAATACAATATATAAAAAAATAACAAGAACAAAGGGAAGTTTTTTACTTAATTTTTTGTTTTGCATAAGATATCCTTTTTTAAATAAATAATTTTAGTTACATAATAAATTAAAGAAAAAATAATAATATTTTTAATAATATTTAAAAACCAAGAAGTGAAAGTATAAGAATTATATTTTAAGTTATCAAAAACAGAAGTATCTTGGTACACTGTGGTTAAGTGGTTATAGCTTTTAAATATGGCAACAAATAACATATTGAAAGTAAAATTAAATAAGATTGCTATATATTCATTTTTAGTAATAACAAGAAAAAAAACAAACAAAATTCCAATAAAACTATATAATATAACAAATGAAATGAAAAACTGAAAAAAATAAACAAAATATAGCTCGCAAATTAATAAAGAAAAATCAATATTTAATATAACTACTAATAGTTGTGCACTAGAGAAAATCAGCACATATAAAGTTGAAAAACGTATCATGTTTTTAATTGTTTTAATAAGTGTATTCTCTCTTCCTATTCTAGAAACATAGGAAATATTGAAAAGCTTAATTCTGTCTACTAACAAAAAATTATAAATAACTAAAAAAATTGTTGAATGTAGCCTTAAAGAATTAAATCCGTGATCGGTTGAATTCATCTTGAAAATTTTAAGAGCGTCATCTGGTAGATAAATAACATTTCTATTTAAAAACAAACAAAACATCAGAAAAAAAAGCCAAATAATAAAATAAAGGATATAGTTGTTTTTATTTATATTCATCAACACACACACTTTCTTTATAAGAATAAATTAATATGACTAAAGTGACAAAAATTAATATAAGAGCTGCAGGAATCATATAATTAAATCCATATTCTTGATAAGGTTGAAATAAATAAGTAATGCTAGGAGGCATTACTATTAATATTATCCAAGTAAAAAATGAAGCAAAATAGGAATGTTTGTAGGATTTCAACAACAGAGAGAACCCTTGGCAAATAATACCACATAAACCACTTGATATAGAAAAAATCAAAATAAAAATGAAATAAGTCAAATATGGATAGTTGAAAGAAAATGTGTATAAAGAGCTATCGCCTAATAATAGATCTAATCCAGAAAAATCCTGACCACCTTTAAAAATCAATATCGAAACAACATAATTAAGCATCATAGAGGTAAAAACTAAAATAAAAGAAAATAAAAAGGATACCAAAAATTTGGCTTTAATATAAGTGGATTTCTTGATCCTTGTAGTTATTATATTGGTATAGCCTTTTAAATTTTCAGAGATGGAATGATCTGAATAGAGATTTAATAAAAAAATAGGAAGTAACCAAATATATACCATTTGGACTAAGTGTCCCCTTGATGCGGCAGAAAGAAAAGCAGCACGGGTGGGGTGAGTTAGAAGACTTGGATCTATACTTCCATCATATGATTCGGGATGTAGAAAAAAATCATACAATCTACTAGTATAAATGAATAAACCTAAATCTATTATAGGTATTGTAAAAAGAACGCAGATTAAAATAATTGTTTTTTTAGAATAAAAAATTGTTAATATTTCTTTTTTAAGCATATAATTATATTAGCATAAGAAAAAAATGCTATACCTTTCTCAGTTTTTACTTATTAAAGAGTTGGTAATTGTAATTATTATTCTCGGCAGCCATATATACATCTATTTTATTTGCAGAAGAATAGGGTTTGTCATAAATTGCCTCAGCACCTTGTTTTGCATTAATGTCTGAGGAAACATTTTTAGCATAAAAATCTTCTAACCAAAAAGTTGTAATTGTTCCAGAGCCTTCTCCTGATGTGATAAGTTTTACTTTCCAAGGGTTATTTATTGAGTTTGTTTGTCGATATCTTCTGGTAGTTCGAACATTTTTTCCAAAAGACTTTACAGATAGTGAATAGTTATGATTATCGTCACTAGAATAGACAATAAGAGTGTTAATAGTAATAAGGCCTATTAATAGTGAAAATATCTTTATCTTGATACCTTTTTTCATTTTTATATCCTCCGAATTTTTATTAATTACCAACTCTTTTAAAAGTATAACATTATGGACCAGTGTAGTCAAGGCTGTGGATTAAAAAAAGTTCCAATATCTTTATAATTAGCTATTTTATGTTCTATAATGCACAAGTTATTGTTAAGTTCACAAATCTGACTTTCTATATATTTTTTATGATTTTCAAGCAAAACTTTCCGATTTTCTATAAAATCATCACCCGCTATACACAAATTCATAAATTCTTTTATTTTAGATAAAGGCATTCCACTATTTTTTAAACAACAAACTAATTCTAGCCAGCAAAGATCTTTACTGGTATACTGTCTAATATTTGATGAAGTTCTTGATAGATTAGGTAAAAGACCTTCTTTTTCATAATATCTTAGCGTATGAGGAGTTAGTTTTGTTATTTCTGATATTTGTTTTATAGTATACATATATAATTCTCCATTCATATAAAGGTTTTTTGACTATTGACTTAGAGCAAACTCTAAGTTTTATAATAAATAATATATTGCAAAAAGTAAATAGTAAAAAATTATAATTAATTACAAATACTATGTACAAAGTGTATAATAAAAGAAAGTGCGAAAAGGAGAATAGTATGAATTACAGAAATCTTGGAAAATGGGGATTAAAAGTAAGTGAGATAGCAGTTGGAAGTTGGATGACAGACTTAGCTGATGAAAAAAGATGTGAACTTGCTAAAGAAGGAATCAAAGTAGCGTATGACAACGGAGTTAATTTTTTTGATTGTGCTGATGCATATAGTGGTGGCGCAGCAGAAATATTTTTGGGAAGTGTTTTAAAAGATTATAAAAGATCAAGTTATGTTGTATCAAGCAAAGTTTTCTTTCCTATGGGACCTGGACCAAATGATTGGGGGCTATCAAGAAAGCATATAATAGAACAATTAAATACAAGCTTGAAAAATCTCCAAGTAGATTATCTAGATATGTATTTTTGTCATAGATTTGACCCAACAACACCATTAGAAGAAACATTACAAACTTTAAGTGATATGGTTGCAGCAGGAAAAATTCTTTATTATGGTGTAAGTGAGTGGAGTCCGGTTCAAATAACAGAGGCACTAAAGGTAATAAAGGAGTTGAAATTAAGACCGATGTCAGTAATTCAGCCACAATATAACATGATGGATAGATATATCGAAGATGAAATAATGGATATATGTGAAAAAAATGGTATTGGTATTGTTCCATTTTCTCCTTTGTCACAAGGGCTATTAACAGGAAAGTACAGATTAAATCAACCTATTCCACAAGGTTCAAGAGCGACACATCAAGCAGATAAACAAATTAATAATTTATTATCAAATGATAATCTTGAAAAAGTAGAAAAATTAATAGTAATTGCAGAAGAATTAGGAGTTAGCCTTTCTGTGCTTGCATTAGCTTGGGCGCTTAGGAAAAATGTAGTATCAAGCCTTATAACTGGTGCTTCTAATCCAAACCAGATTTTAGAAAACATAAAGGCTAGTGAATTAACTCTTACACAAGAAGTAATAGACAGAATCGAAAAGATTTTAGATTATACTCCATTTTCAAGAAGAATAGGGTAATGATAAATATAACTAGATAATTTATATAGGAGGGCTTTTTATGATATATTGCGCGAAAGAAGATAGATATAATAAGATGTCTTACAAAAGATGTGGAGAAAGTGGATTATTACTACCAAGGCTAGCACTTGGATTATGGCATAATTTTGGAAGCGTTGATTCTTTTGAAAATCAAAAAGAGCTTTTGTTTGAAGCATTTGATAATGGAATAACACATTTTGATTTGGCAAATAATTATGGCCCCGTATACGGAAGTGCAGAAGAGAATTTTGGTAAAGTAATTTCAAAAGAGTTAAAACAATATAGAGATGAACTTATAATATCTACTAAAGCAGGATATGATATGTGGCCAGGACCATATGGTAATAATGGTTCTAGAAAATATCTTATGGCAAGCCTTGATCAGAGTCTAAGAAGAATGCAATTAGATTATGTAGATATATTTTATCACCATAGACCAGACGATAATACACCGCTTGAAGAAACCATGAATACCTTGTCAGATATAGTAAGACAAGGGAAAGCTTTGTATGTAGGCTTGTCTAATTATTCTG
>CAZIGN010000019.1:0-26168 GCA_964538805.1 uncultured Lachnospiraceae bacterium | reverse complement strand
TCAAATTGTTTGATGAGTATATAGCAAATGAACCAGTATTCTTGACGTATGGAGAGGATGATGACAATAACTAATACACAATATACAAGAGGAGTAGATGAGAGTCTTGAAAAGTGGATATTTAGATTGTACTACAACCAAAAATTATATGGCCTAACCAACAAAGAGATAGGCGATATAATTAATCAAGAAACTGATGGGAATTTTGATGAGAGTGCTTACAGAAAACCAACTAGAGCTAAGATTGAAATGTTCAATGAAATGTATCAAGAGATATATGATGAAGTATATGAACAAGCTATGGTTGATTTAGATAGGCAAATTAATCCAAAGCCTTTTCAAAATGTTTACTCTGAACAATTAAGAGAAATAGAGAAAGCAGAAGTAAGATTAAGAGACCAAAGAAACGAACTAAATTCTATATTGAGAAAAGAAGCAAGAGCAGATAACCTTTTGAAAAGAGTACAGTCTGCTGCTAAAGAACTTGCTGAAAAGAAACCATTAGACTTTAGTTATAGACCAGTTCAAATGCAAGAAGGTAATGTGGCAGTATTGCAATTATCTGATTGGCACTTTGGTGAGATTATTAAATCTTTCTTAGGGGAATACGATAGAGAAGTGGCTAAAGAATTATTATACAATATCACAAGTGAAGCGATTGAGTATTGCAAACTTCATAAAGTTGAAACGTTAAAAGTTTTAAACTTAGGGGATTTAATCTCTGGTAACATTCACATATCAACAAGAGTTAATAATGATGAGAGTGCTATACACCAAATATTAGAAGTAACAGATATATTAAAGTATATGCTATATGAGTTTGGTAAACATATTCCATTTGTTGAGTATCATTCAACAACGGACAATCACTCAAGAATAAATAAGAGTTATCACGAACATATTGAAGAAGAGAATTTCCAAATCATTATCCCACATTTTCTTAAAGAAGCATTTAAGGAATCAGATAATGTTAAGATTGTTGATAACAAAATCTATTCAATCAATGAAGTTGATGTTGGACATACTAAGGTATTTGATTCAGATATATTATTTGTGCATGGGCATAATGATAGAATAGCTAGTATGATTTCTGACTTGTCATTATTGACTAAGACTTTTCCGATAGCAATTTTCTCTGGACATATTCATAAAGATTATGAAGATGAGAAGCATGGAACTGACTTGATAGTAAACCCACCACTTGTAATACCTGGTGAGTATGCTAAGAAGATTAGGGCTTCAAGTAAACAAGCACAGAAATTAACTATATTTGAAAATATAAATGGCGAAGCAAATAGATTAACAACATATAGGTTAAGAGGTATTCACAGATACTAGGAGGTATTTCGATGGCGAGAGAGGATAGAAATAACAAAAAAAAGAATAAATTCAAACTAGACACAAGCTACAAGAAGAGATTAAAAAGAACAATGGATGATTACAAGGTTGAACTTGATACACAAGATATTCCACCTAGTAAGAAAACATTTCTGGAAAATCAAATCGAGTTTATGGAAAATGAATTTAAGAATTAAATAAATATAATTTCAAAAAGGGAGAGTGAGAGAGATTGGCAAGTTTAAAAAGTTCAAATAAACAACCTTGTGTTATGCACAGCAAAGAAGGAGAGATGTTAAGCAGTTCACAATTTTATCAATCCAAAAGTCCAATGTTTAAAAATCAAAAACTTCCCTTCTGTAAAGAATGTATGGTGCAATACTTAACTTATGACCTAGAAGGAAATGAGTTGACAAGCGACAAAAGCAAAAGAAATTTTATTCACCTATGTAGAATAGGCGATATTTATTTCGACAACGTAGTCTTTGAAAGAATAAGACAAACTAAGAAGTCACCCAAGAGATGGTTGGGTGAATACTTAAAACAAATAAATACATTGGCACAATTTAAAGACTTAACCTATTCAAATTATGAACCAATACTAATACCTGGTGAATATATTGAGAATGAAGATGGGGTTAAGGAATCTTTAATCTCTGATACTGATAAGCATATGTGGGGAGATGAAAGGCAAATTTGGGAATATGAAATGTTGAACGATGTCTATGATGAGTATGTCAAAATTGCTGAACGTGCTTATGGTGAAATGACAACCAATATGAAACTCGCAGTTAAGTCTTATGCTATGAACAGAGTAGAGATTGAAAAGCAACAAAGAATGGGAATTGACAAACCATCTGACTTAAAACAATTACACGACTTTGGACAAAAGACACTTGAGTCTGCTGGACTTACTCATAAGCAAATACAAGAAAGAGAAGATACTGGCGAAGAGTCAATGGGATTTTGGATTAAACATATAGAAGAGGATGAACCAATACCAAGTGGATTTGATTTGTTTGGTGATGAAGATGACATAGGATTAACTGTTAGGGCAATGTCTGGACACCTAGCTGATATGATGGGAATACCTAATATGTTTGATGAAGAAACTAAAGAGTTCAAAGAGAGGTATGGAGTAAGGGAAAATGCTGACGACTAAAAATGAGTTTAGAGAAAAGGCTAAACGTTGGACTTCCTTTTATAGACACTTCCCACACGAGTTTGTTAAAGATTTCCTAAAGATAAATTTAACATTCTATCAATCACTGGCACTATATCAAATGTCACATTATGATAACTATACATTAATTACAGCAAGGGGACTTGGAAAGACCTTTGTAACTGCAATCTTTTGTGTAGTGATGTGTGTACTTTATCCTGGAACTAAAATTGTAATATCAAGTGGTACAGTAAAACAAGCAAACTTAACATTGCTAAAAATAAAGAATGAGATTTATCCCTTTGCTGAATTGTTACAAAGAGAAATTAAACCAAGTAATATGACTATCATCAATGATGGTTCTGAATGGAGATTCGAGAATGGTAGTACAATTGAAACTGTAACAAGTAGCGATAGTGCTAGGGGTGCTAGAGCTAATATATTAATTGTTGACGAGTATAGAACAGTTGATTTTGTTGTATTTAGAGATGTTCTTTATCCAACATTAGCTGCTCAAAGGAATCCTAGATACACGAGCAAGACAGAATATAAACATTTAAAAAACACAGAACCAAACAAGACTATAACATTATCTTCTGGTTGGTATCAATATCATTGGTCTTGGGAGGAATTTAAAAAGAATATTAATATGTATGCTAGTACAGCTAGAAAGGCTGCTGTACTAGGACTACCTTATCAGTTTGGAATTAAAGATGAAGTAGTTACATTAGACACTTATGAAAATGCAAAAGCTAGAAGTTCTGGTGATATTGCTGGGTGGATGATGGAGTACGGTGCAATGTTCTATAGTCAATCACAAAGTTCAGTATTCAGACAAAAAGATTTAAATGAACTTAGATTGATACCACAAGCTGTTTATCCTAGAGAAGTCTTAGGTGATGTTGATTTGCCAGACTTAGAAGTTAAGCCTAGAGGTAATGGCGAATTTAATGTAGTATGTTGTGACCCAGCTTTTGCTGGTGGAGAAGGTGACTATACTGCCTACACAGTTATTAACGTTGTTCCTTCAAGAGGTAGATACTTGAGAAGAGTTATCTACGAAGAGACAAACGAGGGTGGTATTCATACTAATACTGCAAATAGAATAAGACAATTATACTATGATTATGATTGTTCTTATATAGTTCTTGATGTTGCTTCTACTGGTAGAGCAATATATAATGAACTTGCAGAAGAAGATGATAGCCATTATACCAAAACACAAGGCTTTATGTCAATGAACAATGATGCGTTAGCCAACAGTTCAAGAGAGATTAACCCTTATGCAAAAGAAAATATCTTTACTGTTTATGCTACTCAAGAGATTAGAAGATTAGCATTGACTGCTTTAATGGATGCAGTTGGTAACAGAAGAATACATTTCCTAGCTACTAACATTGTAGCAGAAGAATATTTAATGGGACTTGATGGGTTTGGTGAATTATCTGATGAACAACAAGCTGCATTACTTAATCCTTTTGTAGAGACAAATGCTTTGCTATATGAGATGTCGGCAGTCGAAACAGAAGGTACTGGTACAACAAGAAAGATAAAGCATAAGTCAAGAAGAGATGATAGATATACTTCTTTGAGTTATGGTAATTACTTTATAAATTTAAAAGAAAGAGAATATATAGCAGAAACAAATAAAACAAAAAGAGGGAACTCTAATTTTGTTATGCTAGTTAATTAATTAACGGAGGTGAATAATGGTACAGATTAAAGACAGAGTTATTAATGGTGTTGATGTAAGAAATATAATATCAGAGAAACACACTTCTGATATATTGAATAGATTTAAAGATGGCAAACTTCATTTTGTTGCTGGAGACTTATCGGAAGGTTTAACAGAAGGATTGGCTGTTGTTAAAACTAGAAACAATATTAATATTTCAAGAAATCAGATTAGAAAATATCTATCTGACCCATTAACAAACTTTTATAACTTACAACAAATATCAGAATACTTATACAGAACAAGTCCACATTATTTTCGTTTAATTAATTATTATTCAAACCTAATGAGGTTCGACCATTATCTTTGTGTAGATGACACAGAAGAAATGCCAGACTCAAAAGCATATATGGAAGTAGCACATAGATTACAAGCATACCATATAAGAAGGCAATTCCCTAAAATCATAAATGAGTTAATTAAGTATGGGGATATATTTCTATACAAGATTGAATCCAAAGATAAGAGACATATAGAATTAATCGAAATACCTAGACAATGGTGTGAGGTGGATAGAATTGTAGATGGTATATATAGATATGTAATATATCCAGATAGAATACCAGCAGAACAAAGATACTCAATACCACAAGCAATATACCAAGACTGGAATTGGAATGGTGATGATAGACCATACATTACAGTTGATGATAATGGTGTTGCATTTAAATTAGATGGCATGGGAAGGAATGGATTCCCAATGTTTGCATTTATGTTTGATGCAATTCTAGGTTTAGATGAAACTAGAAAGAAAGAAGATGTAAGAGATATACTTGATACAATACAAATCATACATCAAAAAATTCCACTAAGAGATAACAAACAAGACTTAGCACTTAGCTTATTAGACATTGCACAATATCATCAAGCAATGAGTAAAGCAATGCCAGAAGGCGTTATCACAGTAACAACTCCATTAGAAGTGGATAGTATCAAAATGGATAGACCAAAAGATACTGACATTGATAAGATTGAGAGAGCCAATAGAGATATATGGAACTCATCTGGTACAAGTGATATATTATTCTCTGAAAGACATACGGGTGCAGATGCTCTTGCTAAATCAATAACAGTTGATGAGCAACTTCTTAAACCTATTATACTAATGTTAGAGAAATATATCAACTGGGAATTAAAAGAATATGCTATGAGATTGAAGGTCTTAGGAACTTCACATTTCAACTACCAAGACTTAATTAAAGACCATAAAGAGTCTTTAGCATTTGGTGGTAGTAGAATAGTTTACTTAGCTATGCTAGGATATGACCCAGTAGAGATTGTACCACAATTAACTTTTGAACAAAATGTAATTAATATAGATAGTATTATGAAACCTAAAGCGACATCACATACCATGTCACAAAAGGGTGAACCTAATAATATCATTTCTGATGATACACCACAAGAAATTGACACACCAGATACAGAGAGTGTGGAGGAGGTAGTAAGCAATGAGTAAATCATATTCGCAACTTATATATGTTTTTGATAGAGGAACAGCTGATATGCTCATTAGTGAGTATGGTGCTGACGAAATACAACAAGAACAAGAGATTGTTATTGGTGGTAGAAAAGCCATTGTATTAGCACTTAATAGAACTCTTAAAGAAGAGGACTTAACATTAAATCATCAAAAAAACATTTTGTTTGATAATAAACAATTTTTCTAATTAGCAAGGAGGTGTTAATGAAATGGGAGATATGAATAGAATAATAGAATTAAAAACTGAAATCATAGAGAGCAGACCCATTAATGATAACGTATCTGTTGCTTATGTTAATATTGCTCATTCTGGATTGAATGATAAGGATATGATTATTCCTAAACACGTACTAGATGAAATGGCAAATTCATTGCCAGGGATTCCAGTTGTAGGTTTATATGATTCAGATAAAATAGACTTTAGAGGACATGGGCAAAGAATAACAATAGATGATGATGGTGTTAGAGAAGAAATTCTTACTACACCTTATGGGTTTGTACCAGAGATTCCAAAAGTTTGGTATGAAGAATTAGATACTAAATATGGAAAACAAGATTACTTATGTACTGAAATAATTCTATGGACAAAAAGATACCCAGAGTTATTTTCTATATTAGAAGGCAACAACGGACAATCAATGGAAATAGAAATAGAAAAATTTCACGAGGACAACAAAGGAAGAATGGTTGTAGATAAAGCATCTTTCATAGGATTGTGTATCTTGGGAAAGGATGTTACACCAGCATTTCGTGAGTCATCAATAGTTAATCATACTAATAATGACAAAGAATTTCTTGAATTTAAAAGAAACTTTTCATTAAATGATAATGGTATGACTGGTATGGTTTGGACAGAAGGTAAACCAAACAAAGAGACTTCTGATAAGATAGATACATTAGTGAGTAACTTTTCAAACGAACTAATGGACAAGGACATTTGTAGGACTTATTTTTTTGAAGAAAAGGAAGGTGAGATAGTATTGACAGAAAAGAAAGAAAACTTTGCTAAAAAGAAAGAGACAGTTGAAGTAGAAGTAGAACTTCAAAACGAACCAGTAGAAGAAGAAGTTGTAGAAGTTAAAGATAAAAAAACAGAAGAAACTAAAACTGAAAAAGTTGAAGAAGAAGAAGCTGATAAAGAAACTGAAACTGAAACAGCAAAAGAAGAAGAGGCAGATGATAAAGCTGATGATGGTGAAGGCTCACCTAAAGAGGTAGGTTCTAAGAAATCAACCAAAAAAGCAACTGCCAAAAAAGAAGAAACCAAAGAAGTTGAGGTTGAAGAAGAGACTAACGAAGAGTCTGATAAAGATTCTGATTGGTATGCAGACCCAGCTAATTGGTCTAAAGAAGATTTATTATCTAAGATGGTTGAGTTATCTGCTAGAGTAAAAGAGTTAGAAGATTTAAATTCTGAATTATTCTCTTATAAAGAAACAGTAGACCAAATGAATTTAGATAAACAAATCAAAGAAGAGGTTGAAAAGATTTCAAGTATAGTACCTTATGATGTAGCCATGTCTTTATATGACAATGCAACATTAGAAAACTTTACAAGTGTTAGAGCAGATGCTAATGCAGAAGTTATCAAACTATTAGCAGGACAACCACAAGCACCTAATGATGATAGTGAAATTCAAGTAACTAACACAAAAGGTAGCAACGATATATATAAAGGATATAAATAAACGGAGGTAATATATAATGGCAAGAGTAATTAGATTAGACAAAATGGCTTATCCAGAACCATATTCAGTAAAACACGTAGATGGTGACGGAAATGATGTAGCTTTAGAAAATGGTGTATTCACTTGTTTGACAAGTGAGAGAGTGGACTATGATGTACAATTAGCATCTACTGCAAAAACAGATGGTTTGACTGTACTCCACGCAACTCCAGTAAGACCAGTAGCTGCTGGTGCTGGATTCGTTAGAGAGTCTGAATTTGTAGCAGAAGCTGGAACGGTATCAAGAGTATATCAACTATCTGTTGGTGATGAGTTCACTATCACTTTAGACACAGATGAAGGTGGTGTTATAACTGATAAGTTAGGACAATTTACTGGTAATGTTGAAGATGCACAAACTATTAAAGTAGGATTAAACACTATCACATTACACTATTTAGGAACAGACATCATTGATTATCAAGTAGGACACACTTATAGAGTAGTGGCTATCGAGCCAGCTGCCTAAACAATACAGGAGGTTATAACAATAATGACACAAATAAAAGCATTTTCAGATAAAGGTTTAGAACTAGAACAAGTGGCTAAAATTGCTAGTGACTTAGCTAACAGACCAGAACAATTAATAATTCCAGAAGGAACAACTAGAGAAAATTTCGCAGCAGAAACTGAAACTATGTTAAGAGATGCCTTTAAAGAATTAACTTACAAAAAAGGTAGATTCTCAAAAAATATGTATGAGAAAAACAAATATGAAATCTTTGCAATCCTTGATGAGATTTTAGAACCAGCAATCAATTTAAGATTAGACCAAATCTTATTAGACTTTGCAGAAGTTAAAAATGCTTCTTACGGAGATGTAAACTCTTTTAACTTAGTTGACAATCAATTATTTAAAGTAACTGCAATCTCTGATGGTAACTGGAACATTAGGAGACAAAAAGAATACGGTGGAAGTATAACTCTACCAATGGAAAGATTAGGAATCAAAGTTTATGAAGAGTTAAACAGATTCATTGATGGCTCTATCAACTGGAACAGAGTAGTGGACAAAATCTCTGTCTCTATGGCAGTAGGTATTGCTACAAGAGCTTTCCAAGCATTAACTTCAACTTTAAACTTTGACTTAGCTGCAACTTCAAACGCTGGTGCTTTTGATGAAGCAAATTTCTTAGAAATGCTACACGACATTCACGAGCAAACAGGTTTAAGACCAGTCATTTACGGAACTCCAAGAGCATTAGCTAAAATCGAAATCGATAGAGAGTCTCCAGAAATGAGAGAAGAACGTTCAAGAAACTTAGGTTATTATGGAATGTTCAGAGGATATGAAATAATTGAAATCCCATTCGAAGCTGTTGGAGAAGATGCACAAAACGACTTATTCATATTACCAGTTGGTTTAGAGAAACCAATCAAAGTATATGTTGACAACCAAAACGATACAGTATATGAAGGAAAATCTCAAGATAGATTAGATGAGCAAATTGAATTATTCGTAGCTCAATACGTAGGTGTAGCTGCATTTAGACCATCTATCTATGCTGCATACAGAATCAACGCTTAGTTAAAGCATAATATAAGGAGAGAATAAATATGAGAGAGAGAAGAAAAAAAATAAAAGAGAACACAGAGATTACCGTTATGAATAACACTAACGGTAGTCTTGTTCTTAAACAAGGTTCATCTGCAATGCCTATACAATTTACTAGACCAGGGGAAATACAATACTTTCCATACAATGAGTTTAGAATTATAGTAAACACTAACTCAAGTTTGTTTCAAGATTTGTCTTTAGTGATTGTAGACATATATCACGAAGAAGAAGATTATACTTTAAATGATATATTAACTTCATTAAGAATGGATAGAATCTATGAAGATGGAATTGATTGGGAAACTATACAAGATGATTTATTAATTATGTCATCAGATGAGTATGACTCATTCATAGCTTCTTTATCAACACCAGCTAGAAAGAAAGTTATTCAAAAGACTATTAGAATCATAAGAAATAAACAAAGAGATAAGTCTTACTATGAAAGAGGGATTGAAAAATATTATGGTGATTTAGCCTTAGAAGGTATTGAAGAATATTAAAATTTAAAAAAGGAGGGTGATTATCATAGAACAAAAATATACAAATGTACTAGATATATTTGAAAAGTTTTTAGATACAATAGATGACCGAGATGTTCTTCTGGAAGAACCAGTATCAGAAAAACAAAGAGAAATCTATTTGTCAAACTTACAAAAAACTCTCTTTAATTTTTTAGAAACTTCTATGGCAGATGAGTTTCAAGGTTTCCACTTAGACATTAAGTTAGATAAAGATAACTTAACAATTTCTCCACAGTTAGACAGTTCACAAATAACTGTTCTTGTATTAGGTATGACTAATGCTTGGTTGGATAGACACATTAATCGTTCAAGACTAATGAGAGCTTCAATCGAGGATAGAGATTTTAAAGAATCAAGTCACGCCAACCATATCAGTTCGTTAATTGCTTTGCGAGATAGTAACCAACAAAGAATGAGAAGAATGGTTCATAGTTGGGCAAATGGTAAGGTGTTATTAAACAAATGATTAATGAAAGATTTAAAGATATGGTAGGTGGTTATAGAGAAAGAGTTGTTAGAAGAGGCTCTACTCAAGCCGATGAAATCATATATGATATGACAGAAGCTAGAAGAGATTTTTTACAATACTCACCAACTGCTCAATACGTTGAGATAAACGGTGTAGAACGTCTGGTGCAAATAACTGATAGAGCATTTGCTAACAATGATTTAATTTACAAATATATTGTAGCAGAACCTGGTGTTGAATTAGTTCCAGGCGATTATGTCTATTGGAAAAATGAACATTGGATGATTTATATATCTGAAAGTGAAAACATACAAAGTAAACAAGGTGCTTCAATGATGCCAGTTAAAGATGTTTTAACTTGGCAAGATGAACAGGGTAACATTTATAGTACACCTTGTATATTCCAAGATAGTACATCTGTTTACTCTAGTGGTTTAACTACTGCTGGAGATACTATTGTTATAAGAACAGACCAAATTGGTGTTACTGTTCAAGAGAACGTGTTTACAAAACAAATTCCTTATAACAAAAGATTTATGTTTAGACACGATAAAGATTTAACATTTAAATTACTTAGAAAAAGAGTATCAGAGTTTGGATTACTTGAACTTGTAATGCAAGCAGATACTTATAATGTTGCAACTGACAATATTGATATGAACTTACCAAACTTTATTACTGCAACAGATGTAGAAACACCAATAGGAATTAGTGGAGAAACAGTTGTGAAAAGATATTCAAGTGAAATGTATAGGCTACCTTTAGGATATACTGCTGAATATTGGCACACATTACCAGTAGGTAAAGATGTTGCTCAACTAACAATGTCTAATGTAACAAAAGAAACAATGACCGTTACTGCTAATAGCAGTAAGCAAATAGGTGAACACGATATAATTAGTAAAGTTATCAAACCAAATGGCGAGAGTGAAGAGATTAGATTAAGGATTAGGGTGATAGCATAATGAGTAAACTGGGAAGAAGGCAAGGAATAAGTGGGAAGTTTTTACAACCTATGGAACTTGACCTAGAATTTTATGACATATTAGTTGCTGACAAAGAATTAGTTAATTTACTTTATTATGAACATCCTTTAAGATTAAATGATGATGTTAATATTGATACTATAAGAAAGTATTTAATATTTCAACGTGGATTCATTTATGAACTAATAACTGATACTCACTGTTCTATATTTATAGAAACAACTGGGGGTAGGTTTAACGACCCACTAGCTTATCACCAATGGACAATCAAAATAGTAATACCAGACAAAAGAGAAATTATTTCTGATACTGGGGAAAGGAGAATGTATAGGATAGCTCAAAGAGTTGCAGAACTATTAGAGCACGAAGGCTTTACTTTAGGTATGCCTACTATTACAAGTTATAGAACTGAAAGGCTTAATGCTAATCATTCTATTACTGGATTACAATTAGAGTTTGAACTAGGTTCTGGGAGACAACATTAATGCTATACTTGTTAGGAGATAGCTTTGATACTGGACACCCTATACTTGGTATAGCTCACCAGTTTAAGATAAAAGACTTTTTTGATTTTACTAGATTGGTTGAAGGAATTGATACAACTAATTATTTAGTCATAGAAGATTTACAAGAAATCTTAAAGCAAGATAAAGACTTACCAAAAAACATAGCTGAAATTTATGAAGAGATTATACAGAAGAACGTACCACTCTTTGATGTATATAAAGCTGTACACCTTGGATTAATTGAAGATATATATTTAAATAAAAGGTTCAAGTTAGTTGATGAACTTTTTAAAAGAACATTTCCAGACATAGACAAAAATGCAAAAGCAATGATTAGTAAACTAGAAAATAAAATTGATTTATCAGAAATCTCTAATTTAGAAAATACAATACTAACCATATTTGATATAGTTGAACATTCAGAGGACTTTGATAATTTTTGTGATATGATTAGAGAAATGAATGGGTGGCACTATAATGCACCACACCCACACAAAGTTTTGAGAAAGCGAGAAGAGATTCTTGCACAAATCAATAAACGAAATGCACCAGATACAAACCCCGACTCTATGTGGAGTACGGTAGCACTAGCTACTGGATATACACCAACTACTATGGGTGATTTAACACTTAAACAATTTTTTGAGTTGTATGGTAGAATTGGAAAGTTCAAAGAGTTTGACGTATCAATTATTGGTGCTGTCTTTGGTGGAAAAATATCTTACTATGATGAGGTATTAAACCACAAGCGAGATACATCAATGGGTGTAGAATTAACTAAGGCTGAAATAGCTAAGTTAGACAAAGGGGAATCAAGTAAAGAAAATGTTTAAACATTATAAGGAGGAATTAAATTGACACTATTTACAGACAATCATCAACCTGCTAGGGTTCAAGAATACCATAATGGTAATTATCGTATAACTGCACCAATGGATATGTACATTGTACCAGCAGACCAAGAAGCAATTTATGCTGGTTGGACTTCTTCTGTAACTATCGCAAGAGAAACAGATGAAGAGGAAATTAGAGGTGGTATGAGAAATGCTGTTATCACTTATGCAGAAACAGATGCTGGTATGACAGTAACAATCTCTAACCAAGTATGGAACAAAGACCTTTTAGAATTACAAGCTGGTACTTCTACAAGAGATTGGACTCAAATTCCATTATTAAATGCAACTTACGCAGATGATGGTAACATTGCTATTGAAGAAATCGAAAGAGATGGGGAAGCAGTTGAAATCAAATCTAACTCATTTGGTGCTAATGCTCACTTACAGTTAGTTGGATTAATTGAAGATATTAACTTACGTAGACCAGTAGGAAGATTCTATTGGATATTCCCTAACGTACAAGCATCTTCAGCTTGGGAAGAAAGTTACGAACTAGACAATACAGAAGATATGCAAGAGATTGTATTCAACGTATTAGAAGTTCCAGGCACTTCAACTTACGGACATAGAGTAATCATTATGGATGACACTCTTGGTGATGATGCTTCTGTAGAAGCTATCGTTAAACCAGGTGGAGAAATCGTAGGTGCTTACGAGTCTGAACCAAAATCAAGATTAGTTGAACCAGAAGAGCCAGTATTGCCATAATAGTTTTACAATGATTGGATATTAACAATATCTTTTATAAGGGAGAATGAAATATGTCTCCCTTTTTACATATGAACATAGAAGTATTTAGTAGGTGCAACTCCTACAATGTTCTTTACCAAAAGAAATATAAAGGAGAGATATATAATATGAGAGATAAACTAAAAGTGAATGTAACTAATTTAAAGAAAGTAGTAAACGGAAAATTGAATTTAGATGACTTAGATTTAGGTTTAAAAAAACATATACCTTATGCAAGACAAATGGTTATAGCAGAAAGTATAGCTAACTCTTCAATAAATGATGATGGATATAACATTAATCCACACAACAAAAGATTGCTTGCACATATATATGTTGCCTTAGAAATGAGCAACTATGATGGTGCAACATTAACAAAAGACTTGACACCAGAAAAGATTATTGAAACATATGATTTATTAATTGAGTCTGGTCTAATAGAAAAGATAGTCGAAGAGTCGCAGTTTGGATATATTAGTTTTGTTAATATGGTAGATGAGATTTGTTCTAGCCTAATACAAACTGATGAACTCATTACTGCAATGTTACAAATGTATGCAATGAGTGATAAAATAGAGGATGCTATGGAAGATGTAAACCAGATGCTAGAAACTGGTAATCTAAACAATTTGAAGTTACTCGACAAAGAAGAAGAGAGTGATGATAATGGCGAAAGCAAAGACAGAGGCACAGTTTAGAAGATTATTACAAAAGGCTGTAGATAAAGGTATTCAAAACTCTCGTAAGCCACTAGAAGATTTAACCAAAGAGACAATAGACCAAGTGGTATATGGTGCTGGTACTCCTACAATGTATGGTAGAACATACAATCTAAAAGAGAGTATCGTAGCACAACCAGAAGGAAGTATGTCTATTAAGATTAAACATCAGAGTTTAGGTGGTTATTATTCTATGAGTGGTGTATCATTAAGCACAGAGGCAATGGCAAACATAGTAACAAGTGGTGCATCTCCTGTTCCTTTTGGTAGTGGTTTCTGGACAAGTCCTAGACCATATATGGATGTTACTGCACAGCAATTAGCTGGTGGTGAATGGAAAGCAATATTGACAAGAGGGATAGCAAGTGCTGGTTATAGAGTAAGGTAGGTGAATCGCTTGGCAAAGATAACAGAAAAAGAAATAGCATTAATTAACCCAGAGAATAAAAAGTTAGCTGATGAGTTCTTAATGATGAATGGAGTTCATTTATCTGACAAGACTTTAAAGGTTTATGCAAGTAACTTTAATATATTTTTTGATTGGTTAAGAAGAGCAGAGAATAACAAATATTACAAAGATGTTACAATGGTGGATATAAGAAAGTTTCAGATAGCTATGAAACAAGAAGGATTATCTGGACAAAGAATTAATCATTTAAAATCTTCATTAGCCAGTTTGTCTGACTACATAATAGAAACATATGGAATGACAGAAGAGTGGATTAGATTTGAGAACGTACCAACGAGAGTATCATCTTTAACAACAGAGAAAGTAAAAGAGAAAGTTATACTAACAGAAGAGGATGTTGAAAAGATATTAGACACATTAATAGAGACAGAACGTATTCAACACGCAGCTTGTATAGCTCTTTTTGCATCTAGTGGTATGAGAATAAGTGAAGTAGTACAAGCTAGAGTAGATTGGTTTGTTGGCGATAAGGTTAATATGTTAGGAGATGATTATTATATCACACCTAAGATAAGAACAAAGGGTCGTGGACAACAAGGTAAGGTAATAAGTAAGTATGTCATAAAACCGTTATTTGATAAGTATTTAAATCTATGGTTAGACGAAAGAAAGAAATTAGGAATAGATAGCGAACATTTGTTTGTTAGAAATATAGATGATAAATGGGTGGATGCTACAGAAGCAACTATACGTTCTTGGTTCAATACTATTGAAAAAATAACTAATATAGATATACACCCACATAGTTTAAGACATTATACTGCTACTTATCTTAGAAGAAATGATGTGCCTATAGAAGTAATTAAGATTATATTAGGACACGAAGATACAAAGACAACAGAGATATATATAGATATAGATGAGACAGAAACATTAGAAGGTAGTTTAGATTTCTTATCAAAAAATTAATATGGGAGGTGGTTAGTTAATGGCAGATATAGAAATTCTAGTCGGTGCAGAACTTGACCCCAAAGCCTGGGAAGGGCTACAATCCCAATTAAAGGCAAAAAAATTTAATGTTGAAATTAATTTAGAAGATAACGTATCTGATGAACTTGGTAGTATTGAAAGCAGATTACAGAATTTAAGTAAACTTGGTAAAGGTATTACTATAATTGACAAGGGTGCTTTGGATACCAAAGCATTAAACAACTTTTCTAAATCACTAGAGAACATTCAAAAGAAAATGAGTGGTACTGGTAGTAAGGGTGGCTTAGGTAAAAACTTAACAAGTGGTTTTAAAGAATCAATTAAAGATATACAAACTTTAGAGAACCAACTGATAAGATTTAAAAATGCTTCTGATAAAGCATTTGGTAAGAATAGTTTCACTAGCTTTAAAGCTGACTCTTTAATTAACGATTTGAGAAAAGCTGAAACCTCAACAGAAGGTTTTGCTGATAACATTAGAAACATTCAAAGAGAATTTAGTAATTTAAAGATAGACTTTGATACACAAAAAACTCAAGCTGACTTAAAAGCAATAGAAAATAATGCTAAGAATCTAATAGATAAAGTAAATCAAATGAAATCTTCACCTGGGTTTGATGTTGTATCTCAAACAGAGATAGCAGAAGTTAAACAATTAGAAGATGCTTTAGAGAACGTACAAAGAAAATTAAAAGATGGTTCATTAGGTAAGATAGATGTATCTAATCTAAAACAATCATTCGACCAAGTCAACAATGCTACTAAACAAGCTAACAAAGGACTTAACTTGACGAGTGGTGGATTCCAAAAATTCGGTGGTGCTATACAAGGCGTTGCTGGAAAGATAAGTGGAGTTATCACACAGTTCTTTGGATTGTATGAAGCCATTAATCAAGTTAGAAAAGCTATGGAGTTTTCTATTACATTAGATAGTAGATTAACAGAGATAGCAATGGTAACTAATCAATCAAGAGAAGATGTAAAGGGTTTAGCTAGAGAATATAATGACCTAGCAAAATCAATGAACTTAACAACAGACTTCTTATCAGAAGGTGCTGTAGGTTTATATAGACAGGGTTTATCAGAAGATGAAGTAAAGGAAAGATTACAGAGTATTGCTAAATTTGCAAAAGTTGCTAACGTACAAATGAGTGATGCAGAACAATATATAACTGCTGCTGTAAATGGTATGGGTGTGCAAGCTGAAAGAGCATCAGATGTATTTGTAAATTTAGGAGACTCTGCTGCTACAAGTGCAGAAGAAATTTCTATTGCAATGTCTAAAGTATCTGGTACTGCTGGTGTATTGGATATACCTTTTGAAAAGGTTGCTTCTTGGATTGCTACTATATCAGAAACAACAAGAGAAGTACCAGAGTCGATAGGTACTGCTTTAAATGCTGTATTAAATAGATTACAAAATATGACTAAGAGTGGCTTTGAAGAGGTAGGTTCTCAAATTAATGATGCTGCCAATGCTTTAAAAGAAGCTGCTGGTATTAATCTATTTGAAGAAGGCACTCAAAATATGAGAGACATTGCTACAGTAATGGATGAACTTGGTGCTAAATGGCACGACTTAAATTCTGCTGAACAAGCACGTATTTCTACTGGACTTGCTGGTGTTAGAAACGCTTCAAGATTTATGACGTTAATGGAAAACTATGCAAGGTCTGTAGAATTATACGATGGTGCTTTAGGCTCTGCTGGTTCAACTCAAGCTAAGTTTGAAACTTATATGGACTCAATGCAAGCATCAATAGATAGAACTAAGGCTGCTTGGGAATCGTTAGTAATTACATTAGTAGATGATGGAACATTCAAAACTGTTGCTGATGGTATCACAAGTGTCATAGAAGGGTTTGAACGTTTAGTAAAATCTGTTGGTGGAGTTAAAGCTACACTAACTGGATTAGGTTCAATACTAGGTGGTGTTAAATTAACACAAGGTATTGGTTCACTACTTGCTGGTAGTGCTGCTAAGGGTGTTGCTGCAAAGGCTGCTGCTGGATTGTCTGCTGGGTTGGGTACTAAAGCATTAGGTGGTATAGGTACTGCACTTGGTGGGCCTGTAGGTACTGTTATTGGTTTGGCTATAGGTGCTGCCATTGCTAAAGCATTGTCTAGTTTTTTAACTAACAAAAACCCATTCAAATCACTTGAAAATGATGTTGAAGATATAACTAAGAAAGCAGAAGAATTAAGTGGTGAATTTAAGAAGATAAGTTTAGAAGATGCTTCTAATGCACAATTCGATTCAATGCTTAATAGTATGGATGCCTTACAAAGACAAACAATTAAAACCACAGAAGAAACAGAACGGTTAAATCAAATGCAAAGAGAGTTGGCTGAAACATTCCCAGAATTAGCAAGTGGTTACGATTCAGACTTCAATCCTATTGCACAAGATGTAAACCAAGCTAAAGAATTATTAGCAATACAAAAAGAAATAAATCAAGAAAGGCATAAGATGGCTGTTCAAGAAGCACAGTCTGGTTTAGGCGATGCTAGAAATACTATGAATGATATAGCTAAACAGATTAATGCTCAACAAGAAGCTAGTGCCCATATAGAAAAACTTAGAAATGAAATAGAGGCAACTGGAAAAGCTGTTCCTATTTATGCTGATGAATATAGAAAAGCCTTTAATGATATATCTGATATATTCGATAAGCATGGTGCTAAGATAGATAAAAGTGCTATCAGAGACTTGTTTAAAGGTTTTAATACATTTGGTGCTGACGAACAAGTTGCTAAGATGGATAAATATTTAGCTGATGCATCTACTGGTCTTGCAGAGTTACGTAATCAATATGGGGAAACTAATATACAGATAATGAAATGGACTGCTATGTTAGACAACCAACAAATGGTTATGAACAGAAGTAACCCAGCATACAAAACAATGGAATCTAACTTATCTTCACTGGAAAGCGAGTTAAGTAAGTTAGGATATTCACTTGAGAGTAGTGTTGACTTTGCTTATATGTTTGGAAAAACTACTGGTAGCTATGGAAAAGCAGAAGAAGGACTACAAGGAATACTTGACATATTAACAGAGTTACAAATTACATCAGACCAATTTAGTATGGAAGAAGCATTTGCTTGGTTAGATGCCTCTGGGGATATGACAACCTTTACAGATAGACTTAGACAAGTACACACTACCCTACAACAGTTTGAATCATTGGGTATGACACTAGGTCAAGGTATGAATTTATACGAAACAATGGATTGGAACTTTGATGCCTATGAACAAGTTACTCAAATAGCTTCTGAATTAAGAACTGCATTTGAAACATTAACTGTAGATGAAGCTATACAAATGGGAATCAAAATACAAGCCGACCCTAACGTTACTAGAGAAGCTGTTGTAAATACTGCTAATCAAATTAAGCAACAGTTTGCAGAGATTAGTGATGTGGCTGCTATTGATTTTGGTATTCAGATTAATACCAATGAATTGAATATGGAAAATGTAATGTCTACAGTAAATCAATTACTTGCTGACACAACATTAAACCAAAACAATGCTTTGCAAGTAAGTATAGATGTTCATGCAAATCAATTAAGTTATGATTCATTAATGTCTACTATGGCTGAAATACAATCTCAAATAAACGGTATATCTGATACTGCTGCTTTAGAGTTTGCTGTACAAATGGGTGTTGCTGATGTATCTATTGAAGATGTTAATGCTGCATTATCATTAGTGGAAAACCAATTAAACATAGCAAGTTCTGGTAGAAGATTTGAGGTAGCTATTATGGTTGCTTCTGACCCACAAGGTGCAGAAGTTGCAATGCAAAAACTAGATGCCTTAGTGGAAGATTATTCTCTATTAAGCGAACAAGAAATCATTAGTGTAATGATAGAAGTTGGTGGAGATGTAGATGCTGCTAGAGAAATCTTAGACCAAAGAAGTGAAGAAAGACAAGTAACAGTTGATACTGTTATTAATAACAATATACAATCAGAGATAGATAGCCAAGACTATTCGGCAGAAGTTAATCTTACTACTAACATAGATGAGATTCCTTTAATAGAAATAGAAGATACTAAAGTTGAAATAGAAGTAACTGAACCAGATACATCAAAGGCTCAAAAGAAAGTTGACGATGTTAAACAAAAAGAACCAGTTAAGATTGAATCAGATGAAAGTGGCTTTAGTACAAAAAAATCTACTAATGCAATGGAAACATTTGATATGGCAACTATTCAAGCTACAGCCACCTATAACAATCTAAGAAGATTACCTAACATAAATAAGATTGCTACATTTAAAACTGTATATCAAACAGTAGGTAGACCTTCTGGAGGGGCTTCTAGTAGAGTTTCAAGGGTTGGTGGTGTAAGTAGATTTGGATTAGATGATATAGGAGATTATTCACAATATGTATCACAAGTTAGAGATGGGGTATCATTCTTGCCAGAGAGTAGGATAGTTACATTCGATAGTCCATTTAGAACTTCATTAGGTAGTGGTGGTATTACACCAGTATCAATGGGTACAAATAGTTTAGCTGCTAATTCAACTGCTGAAATGTTTGCTAGATATAATACTGACAGTATAGGGTTTGAAAACTTTAACGTAGCTTTCAATCCTTCAATTAACACAACGAGAATAAAAGAGGGTGCTGATATGTATAAACGTATCAATGCCTTATTAGAAAGAAATAACTTCTTACAAGACAGAAACAATGAACTACAAACATATCACGAAAATGATTTAAAGAAAGTATTACCACTTATGAATCAAGAGATTGATTTGTTAGAAGAAAGACAAGTGCTTTTAAATCATAATGCTAACCAGTTAAGAGCAGAAAGAGAAGAACTTAAAAAGACTTTATCTACTCAAGGGTTTGACTTTACTGGAAGTGGAGATACTTCTATGATAACCAACTTAGAACATATGCAAAACTTCACAGAAGAGAAGTTAAAATCTTTATCAGAAGCTGGTACAGATGTGAATAAGATGTTTGATAGATTCATTGCAATACAAACAACAGAAATACCAAAGGCTTCATTAGAATGGTGGAAGCTAGAGAACCAAGTTAGAAAGGTTGCAGAAGCACAATCAGATGCTATCTTCAATGATATTAAATCTCAAATAGATATTATTAACAGAGCAGTTGATACTATTAGTTGGGAAAGAGATATGTTGAATTTATCTGCACCAGATGATATAGCTGGTAAGATTGAGTTACTTGCAAGACAACAAGTGTTTGCAGAAGAGTCGGCTCAAGTATTAATGAATAGAATGGCAGAACTTGCTAACCACTCATTCCCAGCTGGTTCAGCAGAAGCTCAAGCATTTAATGACAAGCTATATGAAATGGGTAAAATGTTGAGAAGTGCACAGCTTGAGATGGCTAGAACTCAAGATGAAATGAGAAAACTAGAAGAACAAGCTAAGAAAGACTATTTAGCACAATGGAATAATCGTATGAATAACTTATCATCTATTGAAGATAGTCTAGTAGAGATTATCAGAAAACGTGGTGAGAGAGAAAGAGATGAGATTAACAAATCTAAACAAGCAGAGTTAGATGCCTTATCAGAAAGAGAAAAAGCTGCCAAAGATAGAAACCAAAGAGAACTTGATGGCTACAATGATATGATAAGAAGAAAAATTGAAATGCTCAATAGACAACACGAGCAAGAAGATTTTGATGCACAACTTGCAAAAGAAAGAGAGATTGAAGAAAAATTAATCTTTGAGTATGAAGTCTTACAACAAGATGACTCTCAACGTGGTAGAAAATTAGCTATTCAAAAAGAACAAGAGTTAGCTGAACAAAGACAAAAGATTGCTGATATGGTTAGAGACCACAACAGGCAAAAAGAGATAGACCACCTTAACGATATGTTGAAAGACAAAGAAGAACAAATTAAGGCTGAAAACGAGATAATTGATTCTAAATTTGAGAATGAGAAAAAGGGTATCGAAGCTAACTATGATAGACAAATGGAGCTATGGGAAAAACAATACAGTAATGCTAGTATGTATGCAGAAGCATATAAGGCTATGATGGATGGACAAGTTCAATATATAGATGGCTCAATGAAGAGTGTACAAAATGCTATATTACAACTTGAAACAGAACATGGTAGAGCAGCTGGTGTTATGGGTGCTAAGATACAAGCAGAGATTATTGGCAACTGGAACGAAGCTACTAATGCTCTTGCTGAATATATCCAAATGCTTCAAGGAATGTCTTACTCGTTTAAAGATGGTTGGACACCACCTAGAGATGCTTATGGTAGTGACATAGATAAAGGTATGCAAAATGCTTTAGACACAATAAGCAAATTACCAACTGGATTCAAAGGTTGGGATATGAACACCTTTGCTCAATATGTTGCTAATAAGATAATGTGGGAAACTGGCGACAAAGCTACTAAAGATAAAGCTAGTCTTGCTAACAAACAAATTAGGCAAGATATGGGTATGAGAGCTGATGATGATAAGTATGATTGGAAAGAATTATACAATATGGTTGACTCAAGTACAAAAGAATTAATTAATAAGTTAGCTGGTAAGAATAGTGTAATTACTACAAGTAGTCCAAGAAAAGCTGATGGATTTGAAAGAATGAGTGATAGTCATTATTTAGAATACATTAGCAACAAAGCTAATTGGGAGCAAGCTACAGAAGCAGAACGTAAAACATTACAAGCTAAGAACTTACAGTTAAGACAAATGTATGGAATAACTGCTGACCTTTATAGCTTATCAGATATGATAGGTAGATTGCAACAAGAGTTTAGAGATGTTATTGGTGGTACTTATAGTAACCCAATAGTTCCTACTAGACAAAACAATATCGCTTCTATTGCTGATTATATGAGAACTGCTACTGCTGGTATATCTAACCTATCTGGTTATGGTGATGTTAATATTCCTATAACAGTTAGAGGAGATATGACTCAAGAAGGTGCAGATAGATTAACGAATAATTTAAAAGATACATTAGCTCAATTAGACAGAGAAAGAGAAATACAAATGAAACGTAATGGATTTAGATTTTAAGGAGGGGAGATTATGCACGAACTATTTTCTTTTGATGGAATAAAGTCTAAAGAAATGAATGTAAAGATTATCAGTACGACTGGTGATTTCTCAAGAACTCCTTACTCAACTGATAGAAGTTTTTCAACAGACTTCTTTAAAGACTCTATGGTTAGTTATAATGAGTTACAAACTTATACACCATTAGAGTTTGATGTTACGTTTGGTTTTCTTGATGAGCAAAATCAATGGGGGGATTTTACCCCCACTACAAAAAGACAAATATATAATTGGTTTCACACAAATCATTATGCAGAGTTCTATACGTATGATGACCCTGGAAGAATTATGTATGTGAAGATGACTGAAAGCGATGGGTTAATACAAGGTGGAGATAATAGTGCTAGGTTTACTATTACATTCAGAACTAATGCCCCTTGCTTTTGGACACCTTTAGAAATTAATAATTATGATATTGGCAAATCATTTGAACAAGGACAACATTCTGTTGCTATTCCTACAGATGGTGAGTATCAATATGAAAAGTTTAGGGATTTAAAACAGAGATTAAAAAATACAACTACTATGTCTACACAGACTAGAACGTTGAGTCTATTCAACCATAGTAATGTGGTTGATATATATAGACCAGTATTATATGTAACTGGATATAGTGATACAGATTTTGAGATTATAAACTATTCAAACAGAGGTAAACGAACTTACCTTAATTCACTTAAGCAAGGTGAAACAGTTGCAATAGATAATCAAAACAATGCTATTATGTCTAGCACACCTATGAGAGTGCCAAGCAAACATTTTAATTATGAATGGTTTGAAATGGTACAAGGGGAAAATATATTACAAATCAAAGGACACGTAGAGTTAAGAGTAGTTGCACAATACCCAATAATATAAGAGAGAGGTGAGAGAAAGTTTGCTATATATAGAAAACATTGAAATAGATAATGATGTAGTCGAGAAAGACTATAAGATTATGTTACACAAAATGTCGGAAGAAATTGTTACAGAAATAACTTGGAACAACGTTAGCTCTTTTGAGATTGATAAAAATTTAGCAAACATATCTGAACTAAGATTTACAGTACCATCAGTTATAATGGGGCAGAATGGGCAAGAAATAGACAACCCACTCTACCCATTGATTGATGGGATGATGTTGATTAGTATTGATGATATGGAAATGTATACCCTTAGAAACCCAACTGAAACTATGAACAAGGATAACTACCCAGAAAAACAATTCGTTGCTTATTCAAGAGAGTATGAATTAAGAGGTAGAATCATTGATAAGTATGGTGGCTTTGGTGGAGAAGGTCGTATGTTATATGACCCGAATAATACAATAGATGATACTGGAGAACACGTAGGTTTTTTTAACTATGTTGAAGATGTAACATCTTGGAGAATTGATTATGTAAATCCAACTGCTGCTAAGAAACGTAGGGGATTAAATATTAGTAACACTAATTTGATTAGTGCTATAAGAGAAGTAGAAGAAGCATTTGATGTTGTATGTTTATTTGATACAATGGATAAGGCTATTAATATATATGATGTAGAACAGTTAGGTATGTATACTGGTTTAGATTTAAGTTCTAAATCACTAGTAAAAGATATAAGGTCTAATATTGATTATGATAGTATAGTTACAAGACTATATGGTTATGGTTATGAAGATGTTACTATTGCTAGTGTAAACTTAACTGGTTTACCTTTTGTTGAAGATATATCGTTCTTTGTTAATGAAGATTATATGACTAGAGAACTGATAGAAGCTATTGGTGCTTATAATGATTTTGTAGAAGCAACTTATCCTACTTGGGAGGTTGGACTAAACAAAACTATCAATGCACAAAAAGCTATGTCTGATAAACAAAAGGAAATAGAAGATTACCAATTAGAACTAAACAAACTTCAACACGTTATTGATGGAAAGATATATGAGATAACAAGTAGTGGTGCTACTGCAACTGTTGACCCAGATGCTGGTAGAGGTAGTGATAGTACACCTTATGCACAACTTACTTATAGTCAAGCTGTTAATAGAGAAAGATGGATGCAAACACAATTAACTACAAAGAAAAATGAATTGCAAACTTTAAGAGATAATTATATTGCAGCCAGACAAGAAAATGCTACACTACAAACTTCATTACAGTTTGAAGAGTTTTTAGAAACTACGGGTAAAAGCGAAACTGAAATTAAACAATTAATGAGAGAGCTTGACCCATTTATAATAGAAGAATCTTTTGTGGATGATAGTTATACAGTTGACTTCTTACCAGAGTTCAAAGAAGAAATGGAAAAGAAATTAGCTATGGGTGCAACACCAAGTATAACTATTGATATGGATGTATTTGATTTTATATCTGATTTTAAAACAAGTCATATGAGAGGTCGTATGAAACTTGGGGATATAATGAGAATAGATATGACAGAGTATGATAAGTATTCTACATTGATAGATACTTACTTACTTGAAATGAGATTGACTGGATATAGACATGACCCTATTAAAGAAACATTAGAGTTAAAGTTTATGGATAAGAATAACATTAGAAGTAACGAAATCTTTTTGAGTGATATACTTGCACAATCAAGGCAAACTTCTAACAAGGTAAACTTTAATGAAATGAGATGGGGTAAAGGAGAGCAACTAGAAACTGAATTTACTAATTGGTTGAATAGTGAACTTGATTTGTCTAAACAAAAAATCATTACTGCTGACGGACAAAAGCCTATACTTGATGATAGAGGGCTGTGGTTATACAAAGAGAACCCAGATGGTACAATATCTAATGAACAGATAAGAGCTATCAATAATGTAATAGCAATCACTAAAGATAATTGGAATACTATTGAAGTTGCAATGACACCAAAAGGTGTTATGGCTAAACAACTAATAGGGGATATTATTCTTGGTAATGATTTAAAAATATTATCTGATAGTGGTATAGTACAAATCACACAAAACTTATTAACCATTAAAGACAACTTAGGTAAAGTTAGAGTATCACTAGGGGAATATAAGCCTGGTATATTTGGACTAGAACTTAAAAACAAAAGTGGTACTAAGGTTGTATTAGATGAAAACGGTATGCTACAAAGTTGGCAAGAATCAACAGTAGATAATTGTTCTAGTGCTAGACCATTAAGAATGCACTTATATTTACCAGAAGAAACTATGAGTGTATATAAGTCTGTATTAAGATTCCAAAAGGATAGCTTTAGGTCTTATTCATCTGGAACTACTACAAGTAGTAGTGTGGAAAGAACTTCCAGTTCAGAATATGCAAATAGTACCATTAATTCTACAAATGAAGGTGATGTTAATATTCTAAGTTCTTTTGTAGAAGATTGGTATGCAGGTGGTGACAGTTATTTTAATGGTCTTTACTGGGCAACAGTTCCATATGGTGGTGGACATAACCATGGTATTGAACATGGAACAAACCTTGCAAGTGCAGGTGGTGGTTATGCTGGCTCATTTGCAGAATCTGGTAATCATCAGCACACAATTGAAACAAAAGCTCACAAGCACAGTATTTCTTCTTCAGATTTAGGTCACAGTCATACCACACAGATTCCATCACATTCACATGATACAGTAAACGATATATATGAATATAGTGTTTCATCTAATCCAATGACTATTAGAGTGAGTAATGCAACATATTACAATCAACAGATATATTCTGGAAGTGCAACGAGTAGAGATAATATTAATATAGGTAGTTATTTAAAACCTGGATGGAACGAAATCACTTTTATTCCAAATGCTAGAACGGAAGATTATTTTTCGCACACTAATGATTATGGTCAAGCAGTATATAGAACAAGAGACACATCAATATGTAGAATAGATGCAACAGTTTTTTTACAAGTAAAACTTAGTACAGAA
>CAZIGN010000018.1:0-27616 GCA_964538805.1 uncultured Lachnospiraceae bacterium | reverse complement strand
CAAGTATTGTATCATTGATTTTGTTCTTCAATGTTTCTACCCCCTTGTTTCTAAGTGAACAATTCTGTTAATTCTTTAAAATTTGATTACATATTCTTTATTTAATATGTTTTGTGTGAAAATTTGATTAAATATATTATAACATTATTAATATTTGAATACAATATTTATATTGTATAATTTGTGAATTATTCAACGACAAGACATGAGTTGTTGTTTAATTGTGTGACATTAGTTGAAATTTATCGTTTATTACTTCTGTTGCCTATTCTGGTGTCACCACAATAACTTTTGGTCATCATAACCAAAAATGACTAGGGTACATAATGTACTCTAGTCATTGAATAAATATCCTATTATCTTCTATTTCTAATTTATTAGCCCTATAAAGAGCTGCTTATATAGCATTTGTTTTCATAACAACATGTAGTAATCATTCTTCTTATGTAAAAAGCAGAGTTTAACATCAACTTCAGCACTAATTGAAAATTCTTGTAATATCTTCAAATCTGTTAATCACTCTATAGATTTCTACATATTTGTTCCCTGTCTTGTAAAGTACAATATAATTCTCCCACACTGCATATTTATAATCTGTTTTGAAGCTAACACGCTTTGATAGTTTTGCTCCTAATTCTGGAAACTGCTGAATATTCTCAAAAATTTTGTATATACTTTCTATTGTACTTGCCGCTTTATCCGGGTTGTCATTTGCGATAAAACCACTAATTTCTTTTAAGTCCTTCACAACTAATGGGTTAATCCTAAGTTTTATCATACACTAATCACTCATAGTTGCTTTTAAGTCATCTAAACTAATCCATGCTTTCCCATCTTTTACAGCCTCTTCTGCTTCCTGCAGTTTCAAAATAAGTTTCTTTTCAGCTATTTCTCTTTCGTATTCATCCATATCGATCAAAACATATCTTCCTCTTCCATTCTTGGTTAGGAATACTGGTTCCCCCACACGGCAATTTTTCAAAACTTCATTATAATTCCTCAAATCTGATACAGGTAAAATATTAGGCATAACATATCCCTCACTTTCTAAAATATAATCACACTGACTTATAATTTCTTTAATTCTAAATATATTATACAAAAATATGCTGTAAAATTCAACTTAAAATTTTACATCATATTGGACCTTATAATACTTCTCATCCTCGAGCAAATCATTTGCAGCCTTTTCATTATGTAATTCTTCTATGATATATACACTCTTATCCTCTAAATCTACTTAAAACAGTGGCAAATACCGCAAAAAAATATAGGGAGCCTATTACAGGCTCCCTATACAATGTATAGCTTAATTACAAGCTTTTTTATTATTATTTGTTGTTTAATGCCGCCTGTGCTGCTGCTAATTTAGCGATTGGCACACGGAATGGTGAACAAGACACATAGTCTAATCCAACTTGGTGACAGAATTCAACAGATGATGGATCTCCACCATGTTCTCCACAGATACCTAATTTGATATTAGGTCTTGTAGCGCGTCCTTTTTCAACTGCCATCTTAACAAGTTGTCCAACACCACTTTGGTCTAATCTTGCAAATGGATCTGATTCATAAATCTTAGTCTTGTAATAAGAATCTAAGAACTTACCAGCGTCATCACGTGAGAAACCAAATGTCATTTGTGTTAAATCGTTAGTTCCGAATGAGAAGAAATCTGCTTCTTCAGCTATTTCGTTAGCAAGTAAAGCTGCACGTGGAATCTCGATCATAGTACCAACATGGTATTCGATGTCTGAATTCTTTTCTGCTTTAACCTTATCAGCTGTTTCAACTACGATATCTTTAACAAACTTAAGCTCTCTTTTTTCTCCAACAAGTGGAATCATGATTTCAGGGATAATATCATATCCTTTTTCAGCTTTAACTTCGATTGCAGCTTCCATAACAGCTCTTGTTTGCATTCTAGCAATTTCAGGATATGTTACAGCAAGACGACAACCTCTGTGTCCCATCATAGGGTTGAATTCATGTAAAGAATCACAAGTTTCTTTAACTTTTTCAACTGTTAATCCCATATCTTTTGCAAGAGCAACGATATCTTCTTCAGCAGTTGGAATGAATTCATGTAGAGGAGGATCTAAGTAACGAACTGTCATAGGCTTTCCTTCAAGAACTTCATACATAGCCTTAAAGTCAGCTTTTTGGAATGCAAGTAATTCCATTAATGCAGATTCTCTTCCTTCTAATGTTTCAGAAAGGATCATTCTTCTAATCTTAGGAATTCTATCAGCTTCAAAGAACATGTGCTCAGTACGGCAAAGACCGATACCTTCTGCTCCTAATTCGATAGCATTTTTTGTGTCTTCAGGAGTATCAGCATTTGTTCTAACTTTTAATGTTCTGTACTTATCAGCCCAAGCCATTAGTCTTGCGAAGTTTCCAGATACTGAAGCTTCAACAGTTTTGATGTCTCCGTAGTAAATCTTACCAGTAGAACCATCAAGTGAGATGTAATCTCCTTCAACGATTCTTTTTCCGCCAAGTTCAAAAACTTTAGCTTCTTCATTAATTCTTATTTCTCCACAACCAGATACGCAAGCTGTACCCATACCACGAGCAACTACTGCTGCGTGAGATGTCATACCACCACGAGCTGTTAAGATACCTTGAGCTGCATGCATACCTTCGATATCTTCTGGAGAAGTTTCAAGACGAACAAGAATTACTCTTTCTCCTCTTTCTCCTGCTGCTTTAGCGTCGTCAGCTGTAAAGTATACTTTACCTGCTGCTGCACCTGGAGATGCTGGAAGAGCTGAACCAATAACTTCACCTGCTTTTAAAGCTGCAACATCAAATGTTGGGTGTAATAATTGATCAAGAGCCTTAGCTTCAATTCTAAGAACTGCTTCTTCTTCTGTAATTTTACCTTCATCAACAAGATCACAAGCGATTTGAAGAGCTGCTGGAGCAGTTCTCTTACCGTTACGAGTTTGTAAGAAGTATAATTTTCCTTCTTGGATAGTAAATTCCATATCCTGCATATCTTTGTAGTGATTTTCAAGCTTTGTAGCGATTTCCATGAATTCTTTATAACACTCAGGAAGATCTTCTTCTAATTTTGAGATTGGAAGTGGAGTTCTGATACCAGCAACAACGTCTTCACCTTGAGCATTGATTAGGTATTCACCATAAATCTTACTTTCACCAGTAGATGGGTTACGAGTAAATGCAACACCTGTTCCTGATGTATCACCCATGTTACCAAATACCATTGCTTGAATGTTAACTGCAGTACCCCAGTTACCTGGAATATCATTCATTCTTCTGTAAACGATAGCACGTGGGTTATCCCATGAACGGAAAACAGCTGTAACAGCAGCCATTAACTGAGTTTTAGGATCTTGTGGGAAGTCTTCTCCCATTTTTTCTTTATAGATAGCTTTGTACTTATTGATAAGTTCTTTTAAGTCTTCAGCTGTTAATTCTGTGTCAACTTTATAGCCTTTTTCTTCTTTAAGTTCATCTAAGATACCTTCGAAGAAAGTTTTGCTCATTTCCATAACAACATCAGAGAACATTTGGATAAATCTTCTGTATGAATCATATGCAAATCTAGCATTTCCAGTCTTTTTAGCAAATCCTTCAACAGCTATGTCTGTAAGACCTAAGTTAAGGATTGTATCCATCATACCTGGCATAGAAGCTCTAGAACCAGAACGAACTGATACCAATAAAGGATCTTCTGTATCACCAAATTTCTTACCTTGAATCTTTTCAAGTTCTTCAATTGCAGCGAAAATTTGTTCTTCAATCTCGCTAGTTACTTTCTTACCTTTATCGTAGTAATCAGTACAAGCTTCTGTTGTAACAGTAAAACCTTGAGGGATAGGTAATCCTAAGTTAGTCATTTCTGCTAAGTTAGCACCTTTACCACCAAGAAGGTTTTTCATGTCAGCTTTACCTTCTTTAAATAAGTAAACCCATTTTGTCATGTTTTAATTTCCTCCTAAATATACTTTGGTGTTGTATTTTTATAATGTTCAAAAAAAAAGCATAAAAATATAGCAGTTTCTTGAACTACAATTAGATTATAACATAGATTTTCGTCTAGTCAAGAATTAAAATTCAAACTTGTCGTCAAAGTAAGTCTTTAATTCCTCTATTTTTATTCTTTCTTGCTCCATTGAATCTCTGTGTCTTACAGTAACCATTCCATCATTTTCTGATTCAAAATCATAAGTTATACAAAACGGTGTACCGATTTCATCTTGTCTTCTATATCTTTTTCCAATATTACCTCTATCGTCAAATTCGCAGTTATATCTTTTTGATAACTCAGCATAAATCTTTTCAGCACCTTCGTTAAGCTTTTTTGAAAGCGGTAAAACACCTATCTTAACTGGTGCTAATGCTGGGTGAAAACGTAGTACTGTTCTTTTATCGCCTTCTCCTAAGTCTTCTTCATCATATGCTCCACATAAAAATGCAAGTGTTACTCTATCAGCCCCTAATGATGGTTCAATAACATAAGGAATATATTTTTTAGCTTTTTCATCATCAAAATATTCCATAGGTTCTTTTGAAACTTCTTGATGTCTTGATAAATCGTAGTCAGTTCTATCAGCTATTCCCCAAAGTTCTCCCCATCCAAATGGGAATAAGAATTCAATATCAGTAGTTGCTTTACTATAGAAAGAAAGTTCTAAAGCATCATGATCTCTTACTCTCATTTCTTCTTCTTTCATTCCCAATCTTTTTAGCCAATTAATACAAAACTCTTTCCAATAAGCAAACCATTCAAGATCAGTGTCTGGTTCACAGAAGAATTCAAGTTCCATTTGTTCAAATTCTCTAGTTCTAAAAGTGAAGTTTCCTGGTGTTATCTCGTTTCTAAAAGACTTACCAATTTGACCAATTCCAAAAGGTATTTTTTTTCTTGAAGTTCTTTGTACATTTTTAAAGTTAACAAATATACCTTGAGCTGTTTCAGGTCTTAAATATACAACATTTTTTGCATCTTCTGTTACTCCTTGAAAAGTTTTAAACATAAGATTAAATTGTCTTATATCTGTAAAATTATGACTTTTACAAGTAGGACATACAATGTTTTTATCATTAATGTATGCTGCCATCTCTTCATTTGACCAAGAATCAACCGAGCCCTCTATAGTAATGTCATTCTCTGCCATATAATCTTCGATTATTTTATCAGCTCTAAATCTTTCATGACATTCTTTACAATCCATTAAAGGATCAGAAAAGCTACCTAAATGTCCTGAAGCTACCCATGTTTGTGGATTCATTAATATAGCGCAATCAACCCCTACATTATAAGGATTCTCCTGAATAAACTTTGACCACCATGCTTTTTTTACATTGTTTTTAAGTTCTACACCAAGATTACCGTAATCCCAAGTATTAGCAAGTCCTCCGTATATTTCTGAACCAGGGTATACAAAACCTCTAGTTTTTGCAAGCGCTACTATCTTTTCCATAGTCTTTTCCATGTTTGCACCTTTACAACACGTGTTGTAATTTTCCTTTCATATTAATAAGTCTTTTAAGTCATTTTCTTCTAGGCATTATATAATAGATTTTACATCTTTTCAATGATTTTTAACATTTCTAAAGATTTGAAATGTTTTTGGATGTATAATCCTATGTGTTTTTTTATTACCGCGTCAAATTCTTTGTAGATTTCATCTTTTAAATAAAATGTAAATAATTTATCAATTGGATAAGATAGTACATATTGCATTGTATAAACAGTAGTTTTATTAAGTCTTATATCACCTAAGTTAGAGACGTTTCTCTCTTTTCTATATTCTTCTATACAATTACTACATACTAATGTATGCGCATTATAGATATAAAACTCCAGATTATCTTTATTTTTACATTTATTACACGAAAAAACTTGTGGAGCTTCACCGTTTATCCCCATAATCTTAAGTTCATATATCCTTCTTACTAGATTATTAGGGATGAGCTTATTGCTAAGGGCTTTAATTGAATAATATAAAAGATTCAACATTTCTCCTGAATCTAGGTTTTCAACACCATAATAATCAGCAAGTTCTAGAAAATAAGTTGCATAATATACAGCATCTAAATCACTTGCAACTTCATCAAAGTATTCCGTTATGTTAACACTTGTAAGATTATACGCACTTTTACCTTCGTATAAAGAAAACTCTCCATATGCCATAGGTCTGCTCGAAGCTAAAAACTGACTTTTAGGCCTTCTCGCTCCTCTTGCAAATGCTATGATTTTCCCTTTTTCTTTAGTTAAAATAATCAGCCTTTTATCATAATCACCAACAGCACTAGATGATAAAACTATCCCTTTATAGGTTGCATGAATATCCATATTCTCCTATTCTTTCTCATTAAAACCGTAGTTTTTGAGATATAGATCGCTATCTCTCCAGTCTTTTTTCACTTTCACCCAAAGCTGAAGATTAACTCTAGTTTCAACTAATCTTTCAATCTCATATCTAGCCGCTTGACCAATCTTTTTTAGCATAGCGCCTTGCTTTCCAATAATAATTCCTTTGTGCGAATCCCTTTCGCACACAATAGTCGCTTCTATATCATACATTTTCCCGTCATCTCTTAGCTTCATTTGTTCTATTGTAACAGCCAAGCCATGTGGAATTTCTTCTGATAGCAAATTAAGCGCTTTTTCTCTAATTAGTTCAGATACAATTTGCCTTACAGGTTGATCAGTAACGGTGTCTTCATCATAGAACATTTCACCTTCTGGTAAATAATCAAATAGCACCTTTAATATTGTATCAGTGTTGTTTCCTTTAAGTGCTGAAGCAGGTATAATTTCAGAAAAATCAAGCAAGGTTCTATAAGTGTCAATGAATTTTAATACTTCGTCCTTTTCTACCGTATCAACTTTGTTTATTACTAAAATTACAGGCTTTTTAACTTTTTTTAATTCCTCAGCAATATGTCTTTCTCCGGCCCCTATAAACGTACTAGGTTCAACTAACCATAGGATAACATCAACATCCATAAATGTTTTTTGAGCAGTTTTTACCATATATTCGCCTAACTTATTTTTAGCTTTGTGAATTCCTGGTGTATCTAAAAATACTATTTGACCTCTTTCATCCGTAAATACAGTTTGTATTTTATTTCTAGTTGTTTGAGGTTTATTCGAAGTAATTGCAATCTTTTGCCCTATAAGTTTATTCATTAATGTAGACTTTCCTACATTAGGTCTTCCTATTAAAGCTGCAAAACCTGTTTTTAATTTTTTATCCATTCTTTTCTCCATTTCACTTGATTTATAATCAAACTTATAAAACCTTACTCGAAAATATTGTATACATTTTCAAATATATCAGAAGCTTTATTAATATTTGCTTCATTGCCAATAGTACAGATATTGTTCTGTTCTAATACTTCTTTTATCAGACCTTTTAGCTTTTTAATATCTTCTTTAGTAACTGCTAATATCTCAGTTCTTTCTTTATTTATTGTCTCATAAGATGTGTTAGTCATATACGCACTAAATGATCTCTTACCTTTAATTCTTGGTGTAAGAGGAATATCTATATCACTAATTGTTCCTATTACGTATTTTGTCATTTCCCTGTCTGATGGATCAAACTCTTCTAAAAATTCCGGAATATTTTTAAACACTTCATAGGTCTTTAAAAGATTAGGATCTCTATAAGAAACAAAGTATGCATCACCTTTTCTTGTAAAATCAGCCATAACACCATATGCACCATTTTTCACTCTTATATTATTCCACAAATACTCATATTCTAAGATTACTTTTAAAGTTCTTAAGTAACCCACAAATTCATAGCCAGCCTTTGCAAAATTACCACTTTGAGCAACATATTGAATTTGAGATGAATTCTTTATTCCTTCATTTAACTTTTTTAGACTAAGACTTCTTTTTGCAACAACCACTTCTCTATCTTTTATTGATTTATTTATATTCTTAATAACTGGCATAAACAAATCTAAACCTTCTTTATCGGCCGTAAAACTAATCACCATATTCTGCCTATTAAATATCAATTCTGAAACCTTGCAAATGTTAGCTATTATTTCTTCTTTTTTATTATCAAAGTCTTTCAAAATATCCTTTATAAATCCAAAAAATGATATTGATTCAAGCATATCTTTTATCATGCCCGTTTCAGAAAAATAAGTTGTACTTCTAAGTGCTGCCGCTCTGTGTCCTGAAGAAACTATATAGTTTTGTAACTTTGACTTTACTTCTGAGATAATTTCCTTTAATCTTTTTTCATCATTATAGATTGTTTCATTAATGATTTCATCTAAGATTTCTGAAAGATAATTAAAATTTTCATATAACAATTTTGAGCTTATTTCAAACCCTAAGATATATTCATCCGAGTCACTTTTATTGTAAATATTTACTGTATTACTAAAGCCCCCACAATTAATATCAATTTCGTTAGATAAATCAATATAGTTTTTCTTCTTCGTATCCATATATGCAAATACAGTTCTCAAAATGGCAATATAATGAATCAACTCATCAGGTACTTCTCTAGTATCAAATACTATATCAACATAGCCTATTTTATTAGTAAATACCTCATGAAAAACTACTTTTGTTTCATCAACTATTATCTCTTCATTAATAAAAGGCTCTGAATCTTTAGAAATATCTGTTCTTTCAAGCAAAGGTATAGTCAATAAATCTTCAGGTTTTGTAGGTTCTGATTGATACTTTAGCAATTCTTTTGTTGTAGTTACAATATTTTTTATCTCTTTTGATGTTAAACTATTTTTATAATCTAAGAGCTCTTTTTCGATTTCTTTTTCTTCTATATTAGTAAGCCCTTTTTTAGGGTTTGCACTTACTATTACTCCATGATTATTATCTATCAGATACTCTTTTATTAATTCTTCAAAATAACCCGATTCAATTTGGCTTTCTAAATATTCAAAAGTATCATTAGCTTCTAAATGCAAAAATGGTCTTTTGTCATCATAAAGCCAACTATTCATAGCATTAAGACCATATATCAAACCTTTAGGTGAAGTTCCATAATCAGCTTCTCTATATCTAAATTTAGCAACACTAAGTCCTGCTTTTAAGGCATTTTTATTAATACCTTCTCTCACAACTTGTAAAAGTGTTTCATTAACAACTTCTAAAAACTGTTCTTTTTTTTCTTTAGTAGCATTTTTGGCATATACCGAAAATGTAGGTTGTAAAATTCCGTAATCATATCCGCCATATATATCGTCCCCAATATTATTATCAAGAAGGGCCTTCTTTATAATTGCACCCGGCATAGAAATTAGTACATAATCTAGAATTTGAAATGCATAATAAAGCTTATTATCTAAGGCATCTGATACTACTTTTGTTATAGAGTAATAAGTTTTGTTTTTTTCATCTTCATCCTCTGATATTGAATAATCTATTTCAAATTCTTTTATAATTCCTGAAGGTTTTTGCATCATTATACTAGAATCAACTTCTAAATAATCAAACTTTGATAAATAATTCTCATCAAGCCAACTAAGTCTTTCTTCTACATCAATATCACCATAAAGATATATATAACTATTAGATGGATGATAATACTTTCTATGAAAATCCAAGAATTCTTCGTAAGATAAACTAGGAATACTCTTTGGATCTCCACCTGATTCAAATCCATAAGTAGTATCAGGGAATAGCTCTTTATGAATCTTACTATCTAGCAAAACATCAGGATTAGAAAAAACACCTTTCATTTCATTATATACAACTCCATTATATTCTAAGTCGTCATTTTCATTTTCTAGTTTATAGCTAATTCCTTCTTGTAAAAAGATTTTTTTGTTGTCATAAATATTAGGATAAAAAACTGCGTCCATATACACGTGCATTAAATTCTTAAAATCCTTGTCATTACAACTTGCAACAGGGTACAAAGTCTTTTCATTGTAAGTCATAGCATTTAAAAATGTATTTAATGAACCTTTAACTAACTCAACAAAAGGATCTTTTAGTGGAAATGCTTTAGAACCACAAAGCACTGAGTGTTCAAGTATATGTGGTGTACCTTTATCATTATTAACAGGAGTTCTAAATCCTACATAAAAGACTTTATTCTTGTCTTCATTCTTAAGAATCGCTATCTTTGCTCTGGTCTTTTTATGTGTATATATAATACTATTAGAGTTAATATCTTTAATAAATCTTTCTTCAATCTTATTATAAGCTGACATAAGTTCTCCATTCTGTTTTTTTTATTTGACTACAGCATATAATTAAGACACTCTCATAAGAGAGTGTCTTAATTATTAAACTTTCTTAATATAGTATACTAATCTAAATCAATTGTTGCAAGTCTATATTACTGTAACTTTTGCAACCACTTCTCTAGTTACAATTCTATCTTTTCCATCAGCAACTGGAATTGAAAAGTTTGGTGTACCATCAACATTCCAATAAAATCTCATAATAGAAGTATTTCTGCCTGCATCATATAGTGGTTGATAAGTTGGATCACAAAGGTATTTTTGTTCTTGTCTAGCATGGTAAACAAGTACATCTTTGCCATCTTCATCAGTTGTAAAACTGTTATGTCCCGGTCCATATTGATCAGTAGCTGTTGAACTTTGGAATACAGGATACTCTATCTTTGTCCAAGAAAACGGATCTAATAAATCTGCACTATCATCCGCATATATCATTCCCATAGCATATAGTGAATCTGTTCCACTAGCTGAATAAGTCATGAATATTTTACCGTTTCTATGTAAGAATCCAGGTCCCTCACAAACAGGGAAACCATGAATTTCCCAGTTATATTCAGGCTCTACAACAACTGAAATTCTTGAACTATCAATTGTCCAAGGGTTAATCATCTTAGCTGCAAATATCTTCGAGTATTCTGGGTGTTTTTCAGCCCAGAAGAAATATAATTCTCCATTATGTTGAAGCACAGTATGATCTAGTGAGAAATCAGTAAAGGCTACTGGTTCTTCTACAGTTTTTTGTACTCTTCCTAAATCATTCCAAGTACCAGTCATAGGATCTGCATCCTTACACTCTAATACATGAGGTCTTATTGACCACATCTGCATATCATCAATAACAGTTGTGTAGTAAATATACCAGCTACCATTAATAAAATGTACTTCTGGCGCCCAGATATGCGGACTTTGATTTCCTGGCAAAGGCTTTCTTTCAAATACAGTTACTTCTGTATAATTACCACCTTCATCTGCAAGTTCTGCTAAAGTTTTAGCCCTTCTTAATAAGATACGAATGTATTGGAATTCTCCAACCAAGTTATTATCCATATCAGTATATGATGCTACAAAATAATAATATCCATCAGTATGTTTGTAAATATATGGATCAGCTCTATGATAAATTAAAGGATTAGTGTAAAAATGTTGCGTAACAGTTCCTTTAACAATCTTTTCACCAGTAGTTGAAGTATCAACTGTATCCCACTTAACAGGCATATCATCTTTTGCACCATTAGAAAGATTAGCATATACTCTTTCTGGCATTAAAGCAGTTTCACCCTTTTTTACCGTAACTTTAACTTCTGGAATAGATTCAATTACAACTGGTTCTGGAGCACCCCACTTGTTTTGTAGTTCCTTTAATACATCAAACGAAATCTCGATAATATCAGTTGCCTTTTCTCTTTCAGGAACACTTGCTTTAGGAAGCATTAATTCAGATTTAAAATTCATAAAATCTTTTGTGATAAATGTGTAAATCATGAATTCATTCATTACATCATCAGCGTAAAATGTATAAACTCCATTATCATTTTTTATCATTTTAGGGTTCTTGATTCTCTTTGAACCTTGTCTTGGAAGAAATACACCATTACTTCCGTTAAGAGCATACCATTCTTTTTGATCGTAACTATATTCAAGTCTTAACATATCTCCTTCTTCATTGTTCCAATCCATTGTAAATGCTCTTAAAAATACATTCTCTTTCTTCATATATAATACCTTGCACACCTTAAAGGCTTGCCCAAATTATGGTTGAAAGTGTGGGCCTTGTGCTTTCCTTTCATATATTTTAATGAATAATCTTTCAACCTAACAAACTATAAATTAGTATAATTCAATACTTATATACTTTTAAGTCACTAAACTTTAATAATTTCAAACTTTTATAATTCTAAACTTTTAAATTTCTAAACTAAATGAACTACTACAGCTCTCATATCTTGTGTCGGCTTATAAACTACTTCACCGTTTTCTATTTTAATATCCACCTTATCATCTGAGAAAACTGTCTTAATAAGTTGTGGACAATCAATTGGCAATTTAAAAGTTATAACATCTTCAAATGGTCTAAAGAAAGTATGAAGTACAATCATTGCTTCTTTATTATCTCCAACTCTTATAAGACCTTGCCATCCTTTTGGTTGTCTTTCACTAGTAATATGTGGTCCAACTCTATGTGAATATCCATCCTTTATAATAGGAGCACATTCTTTATATAGTGCCATTCCATCTTCAATTATCTTCCACTGATTAGGATCAAGTTCTGTTACATCACCAGACAAACACATTCTTCCAAGGAAGGTATTAGCAACAGAATAAGCAACTCTTTTAAGGGAGTCTTCTTTTCTTATTACTGCCCATATCTGACTTTGTTCTGGCAATATTGCTCTGTGTAAGTTTGCTGCAACTATCGGAATCTCTAAAGTTTCATGTGCATCCGAAAACGATGCCATAGAAGTAAGGCTCATCATTAAAGGTTCTAATTTGTGACCTCCAGAAGCACAGTTTTCAAGGACTATATCAGGAACTTCTTTGACAATCTTTTTAACAAATTCAACGGAAGCATCCATGTTTTGTCTTAATCCTTCTCCTAAAGATTCATAGCCATCACAACCCATTCCTATTGTATCATTGTAATCCATCTTCATATAAGAAAATCCATAGTGATTGCACATATCGATTACTTTTTTAGTTAGATAATCATTAACCCAAGGATCTGTCATATCCCAAAACCTTCTGCTATAAGTAGTAATCGGGTGACCATCTCTTTTTAATTGATGATCAGTAGTGTTGTATGCCTTTGCTGCACTACCTATATTATCAATTTCAAACCATATACCAGGTCTTAGGTTTGCTTCTTTAATTAGTTCAACTGTCTTTTCTAGTCCTTCAGGAAACAAAGTAGGTGACACATTATAATCTCCCATGCTAATGTCCCATGGAACTCCTTCTTCTTTAAACCAACCACAATCAATAACAAAATATTCAAAACCTTTGTCCTTAATCGCTTCTACTGTTGCCTTAACATTGTCATGTGAAGGGTTGCCCCAAGTTGTACAATATTCATTAAATATTATTGGTAGGCTTTCTTCTGATGAAGGTCTATTCTTTAAGTGCTTCTTATTCGCCTTAGTAAGCCTTTGAGTAATCTTATCAATTCCGCCACCCTTACAAACGCTTATTATAGCATATGGCGTTGTAAACGTTTCATCTGGCTTTATATCTTTCATCCAATGTCCAAATTCTCTATCAGCAAGGCCACCAGATATATGAAGTGCATCATCTTGTCTATATATTTCCATCTGCCAAGATGTCTCAATTGCTAAGCTTGCACCCCAAAACACTTGATTTTTCTTATCTTCTATCGCAACAAAAGGAAAATACTTTTTAACAGGCATAGAACCTACTTGTCCAAATCTTTCAGTTGAGACCGACCAAGTAGACCAAGATTCTTCAAGTTGTAGATCTTCGGCTGTTTCAGTAACTAATCTTCCCTCATGACTCCACTTACTTCTAAGTCTATGAATTAAAAGAGTATCCGGACTTCCTTTTTCAACAAATGGTGTTATTCCTCCTAGTTCAAAACTAGATATCATCTCTAAGGTTACTTTTTCTTTTGAGTTATTCTTGTAAATATTACACATTTCAAAAGATTCATCTCCTTCATAAAATGTCACTTGATGAATAACTTCATACCCTCTGTGATCTTCTAGGTAAGTGTTAATTATTGTCTTACTCTCTTCTTTTAATACTTTTTGTTCCTTATAATCTAAAAAATTAGAAGATTCAGAATTTCTCATGGAAGATCCATGTCCATAGCAGTTTGGATACTTATCACCAACAATCTTTAGTTGCGATAATGAATTAATTCTATAAAACTTATCCTCTATCAAATCATCTTTCATATCTTTTGGTATTATCTTAAATCCTGCTGTATTAAAATCCTCTTCAAGTTCATAAATCAGCAACATATCACCAATTTCATATCTTGATATCTCTTTAATGGACATAGCATATTCTCCTAAAAATTTATTGTGTAATCTAAAAAATATTATAACATTTTTACTAAATATTAACAACCAAAACTACACTTTTGTACAACTTTTATACAAGTAAAATATTATTATTAATAACTTTAAAAGGCGAATACTAATTAAAGTATTCGCCTTTTTTTACACTACTAAATTATTATTCTTTTATTAAGGTAATAACAAATCTTCTATCTCTTGTAATCTTAATGCATTAGCTTCATTAGCTGTTCTAGTTAATTCTTCAACATAATCAGTAGCATCTACGCCTTCAACTAATACTTTGTTGTCGATATTGATTGTTCCGATATATGTATCATTTAACCAAGTTGTGAATCCAGGAATCTGGTGTCCACCCCAACATGTCCAATTAGCAGTAGTTGCCTGCTTAAAGAATTCGTCAAAGTATTCTCCTCTTCCATATTCATCATCAGAACCTGGATGCCAAGCTCTAAAACCTTCCCAAACCTCTTCATCAGTAGTTATAGGCATGTTTTGTTTAGACATTGGTCTTCCAGCGATTTCATCATATGCTTCTGGATAAATCTTTAATTTTTCTTTCCATCCATCAGTTCCCCATGTCATATACTTTAATACTTCATATGCTTCACGTGGGTAACTTGTTAATGAGCTTATACCACCAAAGTCCATAATAGCCATAAACGCTCCATCAGGATTGTCCTCTGCTTGTGGCATAGTGTAAGGTACATAAATTACATTATTATCTATGTATGATGCTTGTGACCAAAGATCTTCCCAAGTCCACCATAAATCTGTTCTAATTGCAACTGTTCCAAGATCTTGCGCCTGTGTATTCTCACCGTATACTGCTAATAATTCTTCTTCAGTAATTGGAGCTTTCCAACCGTTTTTAACAAAACTTGCTTCTAAATTCATACCATATGCCCAGTTTGTAAGGTCAAATTCAGTTCCATTCCATCCAAATTCACCGATACAATCAGGATCAGCTGCTACTGGATACCAAGTTACAACTGTTACTTGTTCACTTATTCCATATAACTGTTTATTATCTCCATTAACATAAGTCATGTTTTCTACTAATTCTTCAAACTCTTCCCATGTCCAATCAAGTGATGGCATATCTTTATTCTCATTTTCAAATAATTGCTTGTTTAAGAATGCAGTTGATGGGAAATACTTAACTGGTGTAGTCCACTTATGCTTAGTTCCAAAATATCCAAGCTTGAATTCATTAATACCTGGTATAATCTTTTTAGCATCAGGATCATTCTCCCAAAGTGGTGTCATATCATATAAGATACCATTTTCAATTGCAAAGTCACTACCACTTAATATCCAAAACGCATCTGGTAAATTCTTTGCTGCTGCTCTTGCTATTAATTCATCATTATTAGTAGCTGTTTCAAATTCAATTGGTGTAAGTGTTATATTAGGATATTTCGCTTCAAAACTCTTAACTAACTCTTCTACAATCTCCATATCTTGCCAAAACGAATAGCTTAACTCTATCTCGTCTTTGGTCATGTCAATAAGACCCTCTACTACTACTTTTTTTGGTTCATCTGAACCACAAGCTGAAAACATACCTGTGATCATAGCTACTATCAATGTTAATGATAATAGTTTTGTAATCTTTCTCATTACATATCCTCCTTTACATATCCCTTTTAATGCCCTACTATAAGCATTTTTTATAAGGTACTTGCTTCTTTAAAAAAATAATTATGTAAAATATACATAATTATTCTAATACCGTAATTAATATTATCATATATTTACTAAATTCGCAACATTTATAGAAGGATTTTTAGAAGATTTTATTAAAAACCCCCACAGTAAACTGTGGGGGAAGGGAATTTACAAAATTTATTAAAATATTTAAATTAACCTAATCTAATTATTCTTGTACTAATAATGCATTGATTTCATCTAATCTTTGTTGATTAGATTCATTAGCTAATCTTGTTAAATCAGCTACGTAATCTTGTGCGTCTTTATTGTTAAGAATAACTTCTTGTTCTACATTGTATGTATTGAAGTAGTTATCTTCTAACCAAGTACCAAATCCAGGGATTTGTTGGCCACCATAGCATGTCCATGTACCTTCACGGCATACATCTAAGTAGTAATCGAAGTATTCGCCTCTGCCAAATTCGTCGTCAGAACCTGGGTGCCATGCTCTAAATCCGTCCCAGATATCTTCATCGTTACAAAGTGGCATATTGTTCTTTTCAACATTTCTTTGGTTTGTTTCATCAAAAAGGTTAGGATATATTTCTAATTTAGCTTTCCATCCATCTTGTCCCCAAGTCATGAATTTTAATAATTCATAAGCTTCACGAGGTCTTTGAGTTAATGAACTTATACCACCAAAATCCATGGTAGCGATGTGGTTTCCGCCGCCTTGCTCTTTAACTTCTTCTGTGTGTGGCATTTGATAAGGTACAAATATTATATTGTTATCAATATAAGAACTTGTAATCCAGAATCTTTCCCATGTCCACCAAAGGTCAGTTTGCATAGCTGAGAATCCTAAATCTTGTGCAAAAGTTTCTACACCATATATAGCTAATAATTCAGCAAAATCTGTAGGTCCTTTGTAACCATCTCTGATCCATCTACCTTCAAGATTTAAGCCATAAGCCCAGTTAGTAAGGTCAAATTCTTTACCATTCCAACCAAATTCACCAACGCATTCTTTATCAGAAGCAATTGGATACCAAGTAATAACTGTTATACCTTCTGTGATACCGAAAAGTTGATTTCCATCCTTATTTACATAAGTCATTTCTTCAACTATTTCTTCAAATTCTTCCCAGCTCCAGTCCATCTTAGGCATATCTTTTCCTTCATCTTCAAACAATTGTTTGTTAACAAATGCAGCTGATGGGAAATATTTTACAGGTGTTGTCCACTTGTAATCTGTTCCAAAGTAACCAAGTTTTAATTCATTAACACCTGGAATTAATTTTTGAGCATCTTCATCAGCTTCCCAGATCTTAGTCATATCGAATAACATACCATTTTCGATAGCAAAGTCACAGCTTCCAAGAACCCAGAAAGCATCTGGTAAGTTCTTTGCTGCAGCTCTAGCTATAAGTTCTGATGTACTTTCAGCAACACCAAACATTGTATGTTCAACTTTAATGTTTGGATATTTTTCCATGAACTTTTTTGCTAACTCGTCAACAATTAGTTCATCTTCCCAATAAGTATAAGTTAGTGTCATTTGATCTGTTGTGTTTACAGCCGCTAGACTGTATTTAACCTTCGGTTTTTTGTCCTCTCCACAAGCACTTAATAGACCCACCGATAAAGCAACGATTAGAAGTAAACTAATAAGTTTCTTCATACCTTTTGTCATAACATGTCCTCCTTTTTTTGTGTTTTTCCCTTTTTATATATTGGAATCGCTTTAAAAATAAGCGATTATTCCCCGGTTATACCTGCTCTATCTACACTCTCAACAAATTGCTTTTGTAAGAATGCATATATAACTAGTAGCGGTAGTATAGTGATAATAGTTCCTGCCATCTTAACTGATGTATTAAGTGTAGGAGCCATATTGCTTGTTCCACTTGTACCTTGTGAGGCAACCATGGCATTATAACTATCATCAAACTTTGTCAATCCATTAATTAATGGTGTGTAATTAGACTCACCTGATTTTGTGTATAAGTATAAGCTTGATAAATATTGTTCGTTCCAATACCATACAAACGAGAATAAGAACACAACTACAAGTGCACCTGTTGCAGAAGGTATTGCAACTCTAAGGAAAGTCTTAATATGTCCTGCACCATCTATTTGAGAAGCCTCGATTAAAGAGTGAGGTATCTGCTTAAAGAATGACCAACAAATAAAGATAAATAATTGACTCTTAAATCCTTGACCTACTAATGCTGGTATAGTAAATGCGTTCATAGATCCAATGAACCCTAGATTATTATACAACACATAGGTAGGAAGAATCAATAACTGAGCAGGAATTATGAACGAAAACACTAAAACTGCCATCATAAATCCTTTTCCTTTAAAATTATATCTAGCCAGACCATATCCAACAAATGCGCATACACAAACTTGTATTAAAGTAGGCACACCTGATATCAATATACTATCTTTTAGTGACTTCCAGTATTTCATAGCATTTGCTGCATTTTCGAAGTTAGCTGTATTAAACTTTGAAGGTATCCATTTTATAGATGAATCTAGAAGATCTGCTAATGACATCATACTTGTTGATAACATCTTAATCAGTGGAAACACGAATATAAAGCCTACTGATGTTAAAATAACATATACAAATAACTTCTTTAAAAAGCCCATATCATCTTTTGTTCCCATTAGGAACTTTCTCATCTTATCTTTTGTAAAAGATTCTTTGCTAAGCTTTTTCTTTTGTTTTTTAATCTTAACTGGCTTTTTAGTTGTTTCTTCAATGTCTTCTTGTGTATCCTTTATTAAAGGAGTATCTATTTCTTCTGTGAATAAATGTACTTCTTTTTCTACTTCAGAAGTTTTTACTTTTTTACTCATCAAAACGTCCTCCTTTCAATATTACATCTTTGTCTTTGATTTTCTTTGATTTTTCAAGTTGTTTTTCAAATCTCTTTTCATTTCTCTTTGCTTTTCTTTGAGATTTAGCTATAGACTTTCTAGTCTTTCTTTCAAGTTTCTTAGTCTTAGCAACTTGCTTCATATATACATCTTTTTTGTTTCTGAATAATAATCCAACGATAACAACCAATAATATAATTACAACACTATATATAACTGCATATGCTGAACCAAATCCATAAGCATTAGATCTTGAAGAAGTCATAGTATTTTTAATGTCATTAATAAGTGGTGTTACATTAGTATCTTGTGCTAGGAATATAAGTGTATACAATGAGTTAAGCATAATCATAGGCTTAATTGTAGGTAATGTTATCTTCCAAAAGCATTCCCAAGATGATCCACCATCAATTTTAGCTGCTTCATATAATGAAGTATCTATTTTTTGAAGTGCTGCAAGGAATATAAGTATTTGAACACCACCATACCATAATAGCATGATAATGTTAGCAAATACATACCCAAGCGCTGAAGCCATAAACATTGGTAATGCCGAATCAAGACCAGCTTGTATTGCACTTAAATCAACCGCTTCTATATCACTTGTTTCTGCAGTTAACATTGCCATTACGGGACCACTAACGATAATAACTGGCAAGAAGAAAATCGTTCTATATAAACCTCTTGCTTTAAGCTTCATGTTAAGTATTATTGCCATTAATAAGGCAAATACTACTATCATTGGAACTGACATAAACAACTTTATAATTGTTTGTCCTAAGTCAACTAAAAGAAGTTTTTTCAATGTAAATACTTGTTGAAAGTTAACTAATCCGTTAAATTCAGCAGTAACACCATTAATAAGTCTTATCTTTGAAAAAGAGTACATAATAGAAGTTATAAGTGGATATGCAAGCAAACCAACAGCACCTATTAACCAAGGGAATATAAAGAAATATCCCATTCTTGCTTCTCTTTTTTTAAGCTTGCTTGTTGACTTCATCTTAACTTTAATCTTTTTTGGTCTGCCATATTCGTCAAACTCTTCAAGATTATTATCACCTGCTAGAATCTCTTCAACTGTAAGCTTTCTAGTTTTTTTATTTTTCTTTTTCTCTTCTTTTGCAACCTTTTTGCTAGCTGGTACATCTGACTCATCAGTTGTAGTTGTTGCATCAGTATTAACTTCTTCTGTTGTAATATTTTCAACTACTTCTTCATTTTTATCTTTTTTCATCATTTTGTACCACCTACCTTATATGATAACGAATCAATAGTTAATCCATCTACAGTAACAGATTCTTTTGAATAATTAGTGTATATTTTAACACCATTTTCATAAGTTGTTATGTGTACTTCGTTATCTAAAATTTCATGATTTGCTATATAAGCAGAACCAATTTTATCATTGATTTCTTTTAATTCTTTATGGTATTCAACAATCTCATCTTTGTACTGTGCATATTCAGATGTAAATACCCAACTTGAATTAGTTTCTTGTAAATCACTAGGATTCTCATAAGTAATATAGAATGAAGGGAAAACTCCAAATTCTACAAGCTTTAATAAGAATTCATTTTTGTTTGCTTCAAAGTTAGTATATTCAGAATACATTGGAATACTTCCTTTTAATACTGTTGTCAAGAAAGGAATCTCTTGAGTAGTATATACAAACATTGAAGAATATATAGGTGTATCTAAATATGCATCAAGATTTTTCCAGTAATAATCAAAAGGATTTTTAAGAACTACAGACATCTTCTCGTCTATACTTTCTATCATATCTTTATAAACATTAGCAGTTGATAATCTTGTAAACTGTTTGCTCTTTTGTGTATAAGAAAATAATTTATTTGATATTCCTTCTAAAGCAACATTTTTAAGTCCATCATCTAACATTTCTGAAGTAAGATCTGATAAATACTCGTCACTCTTTTCAGGATATAAAATCTTAAATTCATTAAATACTTTTTCAAAATTTCTTCTTTCAAGATATGGAAGACCAGTATACTTTTTAATACTGTTAAATGTTGATCCTACCATACTTGGGTTTATTGTTTGAGCATCTTGTCCAAGATAGAATTTAACATCTGTCTTTTCTAATTCTTCAACCAATTTTGTAAGTTCTTTTGTTCCGCCAATCGATCTATCAGCATCATAACTTGTTACAGGAACAGAATATATTCCTCCGTCTTGCCATCCTTTGTAAATTGAAAGAATATCAGTTACGCCTTCGTCTTTAAGTTCATCAAAGATTTCACGAATGTTTTCGATTGTAGTCATAGTAACTGTTTCTTTAAATACTAAGAAATTCTTTTTATCTGATCCTAAGAAATCCACTCTTGTATTATAAGAAGTATCTTTATTTGTAAGATTTCCTTCTTCAATAAGTTTTTCTCTATAAGCTCTTGCTAATCCTGCGTATGTAGCATCATCCCCACTTGTAAGTAAGAATGTAACTTTACAGCTTTTTAAGAAGCTCTCATCAGGAATTGTGTTTAATTTTTGTGCTGATTCAGAGTTACTTGTAGGCTCTAAATATAGGTCTCTGTAAATGAATCTAACAGTAGCATAGTTTTCTCTAAGTCTGTTAACACCATTCATATTACCTTCTATTATTGCATTTTCAGCACCTTCTTCAACAACACCTAGTACAGCCATCTTTGTATCAGTATGAACTTGACCAAATATAGGCATAACTATTGTTTCAGGAGGGTTATAGCTTGATAATAATCTTGTAGACTCTTTACCTTCTGTTGAATTACCATAATCTTGTCCATATATTGGTTGAGTATATGCTGATTTGTACTTAGCTTTATTGAATGTTGTATCATTAAAGTTGTTCTCATATTCAACCATAATACCATTACCATCAGGTAAAATCATATAACCATCTCTGTCACCTAAATCAGTATAACCTAACAATGGATAAATGTATATGTAACCCATCGCATATACTGAATCATCAGTTTCTTTGATTGACTTTTCAGGTATTTCACAAGTTAAGCCTCTATCATTTAGAGTAACATTAAGATCAAACTCGATTGAATAAGTTTCTGCTTCAACTAAAGTTTCAAACTTTACTGTTGCTACAAAACCGTTATCATTATATGCAATCTTAACATCTTTTGCTGCATTTGCACCAATCCAAGGTTGTTCTGATGCTGCACTAAATCTGTTAGCTGCATTTGCAAGTAAAGGTCTAATAGATACACCGTTTTCTAGAATCGGAGTTATTGTTGCATTATATCTTTTTTCCTTTGATTCTTCAGCTGTGTTTACAGACTTCATTATTGCGCCAGTTTTCATGTCTCTGATAATTATACCCAAAGTCTCTTCATTTAAAAATAGTTGGAAAGTACCATTATCTGTAACTAATTTATAGTCTGGATTAATGTCTTTTATATCAGCTACAACAGCTTCTTCTAAAGCCTTTTCATGTCTTTGTTTTTCAGTAAGAATAGCTTCTTCTACCTCTTTATCATCAACATCTTCTTTAGAATCATCTTCCTCTTCATCATCTACGTCTGTATCTTCTACTTCTGTAGCAGAATCGGTTTTGTTATCAGTGTCTGCAGTGGCAAACGAAACGATTGGTGTTAACATTAAACAAACTAATATTAACGCTAATATTCTTTTTAATTTGTTAGTTTCCAATTCTGTACACCACCTCTCCATAGATTGAAGTTACAAAAGTAACTACTTGAGCTGCTAATACGTAAACAATAAATGCTATAAGTGCAAATATTACAGCTGCGAATACTGAAATCGCAATTACTTTTACTGTTTCTTTAACACTATAGTTGTTTATTTCTTTAATAGTTAGGAATAATAAAGTTGCTATCCATACCATCATTATTGTATTTGCAAAATCGATTATAAACATTTCATTAAACGTTACTACATTACCAAAAAGATAAATCATTGGTTGTATCACTAGGTACGGTGTAAATGAATATACAAAACCTGCATAAAGCTCTGTGAATCTACTTTCACCATCATTAATTGTACAAATCAAATATGTTACAGCGGCTGCAAATGTAAATGCAAATATAATAAAGAATACATCTGTTGGAATGTTATATTCACCATCTCTTACAGTCTTAACAAGGAAACCACCAAAATATCTGTTTACTAAATCAAATATTATAATAACAAACATTAAGAATGCTGTTGCCTTAAATGATTTCATACCTTGTCTTTTTACAGCATAAGCTCCATCTAAAGGATGTTTCATATAGTAGAAACCATGAGTGATTTGTCTAAATAACTTAGCTTCTCTAAATCCTTTTGTTGCTTTTCTAATAGGATTAAAGATTCCTTTTTTCCTATCAAAAGCTTTTAAAACTTTACTAAGTATAATCAGTCCAACAATAATACCCATTGAATTAATTATATTTTCGTTAAGCCATTCATTTCTAAGTTCCCAGAAAGCTTCTGAATAACCAATTGTATCTTTAGCTAATCTGTAATATTTGATTGATTCTTCAAATCTCATTTCTTGATATAATGCTTGACCCATAGCTTGGTTTGCATAATCAAACAAACTATTCATCTTTATAACTTCTTCTAAGTATTCCATACTCTCAGAGTATAAACCTCTTTGATATAATTCTAGAGATTTGTGAACTAAGTTTGTAAATTCTGTAGGCTCAAATATTTGAATCTGGTTCATTCCACTATCTAAAACGTAAATGTTATCATTAGCATCTACATCTATAGCAGCTATCATGTTAAATAATCCAACACGATATTCTGAACTATCATCACTACCACCGAATCTAAATAGCATAGATCCTTCTTTTGAATACTCGTAAATGATACCATCTGTTGAAGCAACAAATACATTTTCATATTTACCAGAAGAAAGTGAAATACCATTTTCTGGTGGTACATCAACTGTCATCAAGTTCTTACCTGCTACGTTAAGCTTTCTTAAAGGCTCAGAACTTCCTGTACTAGCTACCAATGTATAAATAAGATTCTTCTCATCTATAGAAAGGTTAGTTACAGACATAGGTAATAATGCATTATCTTTAGCTTTTTGTTCATCAGAAAGAATCAAATTAAGAAACATTTGTAATGGTGTAACTTCAGTTTTGTTTGTACCAAAGTATCCAAGGAAAGTTCCACCATCTGTTGGAGTAATCTGCACAATACCATTAGTATTACCAGATGTAGTAATATACATATTACCACGTTTATCAACAGCTATCTTTTGAGGTTGGAATGGTGCTGAACCGTATAATTGACTTTCTGGTTTATTATATTGATTGATAAGATTTCCATCTTTATCAAATACTAATATAGCACCTTCTCTTTTATTCTTATGTTCTGAATCTGCAACATAAACATTCTTGTTTGCATCAACAAAGATACCTACTGGATTTTTAAGAATATCATCACCAAAACTTTTAACAAACTTACCGTCTAGAGTTGCTACTACTATTCTATCTTCACCAGTATCAGCAATGTAGATGAATCCATCGTCAGTAATTTTGATGTCTTGTGGTTTCTTTAATTCTATATCAGCTTCTTGTTCTGATCCTACTTCAATCTTAGTGATTGTAGTAACAGGTGTGTAAGAAGTCTGTGTTTCTACATATCTATTGTAACCATCTTGTGTATATGTTTTATAAGGTACTTTTGCTTGTGTTACAGTCGCAGGCAATATAGCAAGCATTGCGACTATAACAGCTAAAAGACCTGAAACAATCTTAATAACTCTGTTTTTCATATAAACCTCCTTTTATTTTAATCATGTTTTATTTAATTCCTGAATGAGCCATTGTATTCATAACGTTTTTCTGAGTTACAATGAACACTATTAAGTTAGGTATAAACATGATTAATGAAGAGGCCGCAGCAACACCTTGACCTTGAACTGCATTATTAGCATTCGCCAATGTGTTCATATAAAATGATAACAATTTCATCGAATCACTACTAATATATAAGTTCGAGCTATCCATATAAGTCCATACTCTTTGGAATGTTAGGATAATACAAGTTGCAATCGCTGGCTTAACCATTGGTAAAATTATCTTTAAATATACCCTAAATGGTGTTGCTCCATCTACAACAGCTGCTTCTATTAACGAATCTGGAACACCGTCAATAAACTGTTTGATAAGAAATACCGTAACAGGCATTACTAGAAGTGGTAGTATATGTGCCCAATATGTATTAGTAACTCCTATAGTATTGATTACCAAATATGTAGGAATCATTACTGCTGTAGCTACGAACATAAGTGCCATATTATTAATTTCAAGCATTGCAACTTTTACTTTAAATCTCATCTTTGACAAAGCAAAACCAGCCATTGTTGATATAAATACATTAACTACTATTACTGTAACTGTTACAAATACGCTGTTAAAAACATATTTGCTTAGTGGTATACCTGCATTATTTGACGACTTCATCAAATTTGTAAAGTTGTCTAATACTGGATTTTTAACATAGAACTTTGGTGGAAATTCAAAAAGTTCTGTCATTGGTTTAAATGCATGGCTAAATATGAATACTATAGGGAAAAGCATAAATATTGCCAATGGTATTATAAATACATAAATCTTGATTTGATCACGTTCAAATCTCTTTGGAGCGATCTTACTTCCTCTGTAACCGGCCATTTTAGCTCCTCCTTCCTATTCTTTTTCACCAAATAATTTTTTAGAAACTATTGAGAAGAAATAAATTATTAACAACAATATTACTGATAAAGCTGCAGCATAACCCATCTCGTATCTTAAGAATCCATAATCATCTATGTGGTTAACTATTAATTGTCCAGCATATCCTGGTGTTGGGTTAGACCCCGATAAAGTTACACCTATCATACCGTTATTAAATGCACCAACTATAGACATAACAGCACCAAATAACATCTGTGGCTTCATGCCAGGGATTGTTATGTATATCATTTCTTGGAATCTGTTCTTAATTCCATCAATTGCTCCTGCTTCATAAAGTTCGTCATTAGTGTTCATGATTCCAGCTAACATAGCTAGGAAACCAACACCCATCGCACTCCATAAACCAACAATTATCATGATAGGCAACAAATAGTCTGCACTTGATAAAAACGCAATTGGTTCTGTGTTGATACCTATGTCTATTAATATAGAGTTAAGATATCCCGATCTGTCTCCACTAAATATAATCTTCCATAATACTGCCATTGCAGTACCCATTGTTAATGAAGGTGAATATATAATCAATGCTAGAATTGTTCTTGGCATCTTTGTTAATTGTGAAATCGCCCATGCTAATATAAAAGCAAGAACGTAACCGCCTGGTCCTACTAAAACTGCAAATGTAATTGTATTAGGCAATACATATTGCATGAATATTGAGTCTTGTGTAGCAATATTAATATAATTCAAAAATGCAACAAAATCTGGTGTCTGAACCGCATTAAAGTTAGTGAATGATAAACCAATCGCAACACCAATAGGAATTATGATAAATATTGTAAACAATACTATATAAGGAAGTAGGAATAAATAAGGTGTTTTTTTGCTTGTATTCATTTTTAATCCTCGCTTTCCTTATTATTCTTTTATTCCAATTATCTCTTTAATACTTTCAAGAGTTGGAACTTTATATTCTTTTATTTGATTACCATTGCTATCTAAGTAACCAAATTCAATTAATTTACGTTTTGTTTCTCTGTTAATTCTCTTTATTGAAGCATCAATAGAAGTTCTTAGATTACCACCGTTTATAACTACATCTACATAAGCATTACTAATTTCACGCTCAGCTAAATATGTTCCTGGAATTCTAGGAGTCTCAACTATATTCTCAACTGCTTCTAATATTGTGTACTTATCTCTGCTCTTCCAAGGTAATTGTTCAAAAGCTTCAACGTTAGCACTATTCCAAATGTATTCTTTTCCGTATGTAGTCTGTAATACTGAACCAAACTCTACTTGAGTTTCAGTTGACATCCACCACTTTAAGTATTCCCAAGCAGCCTGGTCTCTTTCCATAGTACCACCATCTACAAGAACCACATCTTGTTCTATATCAGTTGCCATAATAGAAGATACCTGTGCAGCACCAGCTGTTTGGCGATTAACTTCTCCTGTTTCTTCATCAACAACACCAGGAACAAGTGCTATTTCCCAAGAGTTTTCGATCTCAGGTGCAGCATTAATTAACAAGTTGTACATGAAGTAATCAGAAACACCAATTGGCATGTCACCGTTTCTAAAACGTTGATAAAAACTTGGTACATCAGATTTTAAGTCATAAATAGTAAATAATTCTGTAAGTTCTGTAAATCCATTAATTGCAGCTTCTGTATTAAGCATTGAATCACCTGCTGTTACATCATAAACTGAAGCACCATATTGATATAATATAGGTGTAGTCATAGCAAATGTTCTTTGTCCTGTAGTACCTGCAGTAGGATAAAAGAATTCAAGACCTCTGTTTTTAAGTTCTGGAATCATATTCTTTACATCTTCAAGAGTGTCTGGAACTTCTAATCCAAGCTTTTCTAAGATATCAGTTCTATAGAACAATACCCAGAAATAAAGTGTTTCTGGAATTGAGTATATTGAATCACCAATTGCAGAAGGTATCAATATACCTGGTGAAAACTGTTGCATAACTTCTTGGTAATCATCAAACTTAGTCATGTCTACTAACGCACCTCTAACTGCGAGTTCAAACGGTTGAGAATAATCAATCGCTTGTGCCACGTCTGGAGATTCTCCTGCAGCATTTGCAAGTATTAGTTTTTGTGCATCTGGCATCATTGACAAGTCAACTTCAATACCAGTTTCTGGTGTGAAATATTTGTCTAC
>CAZIGN010000017.1:23967-28429 GCA_964538805.1 uncultured Lachnospiraceae bacterium | reverse complement strand
GTTAAAAGTAAAGAAAAAGATATGACAGAGAAATGTGTAGAGGCCGTATATGACTTTATTAGTAATAGAAAAGATAATATGTCTGGCATATTGAACCTAATATAGCAATAAAACACTAAAAAACTAAGATATAAGCTATACATTATATAGTTAAGGAGGCTGTATACATCTATGGTAACAATGCTAGATTATTTAGAGCTTTATAAAATATCAGAGATATTGGATAAGAAATATCAAGGGTATGCACTAACTCAAATGATAAGTATAGATAAGAATAATAAAGTTACTCAGTATAACAAAGAAGTAAAAGAAGATATAAATAGAATTAAAGATAAAAATATTATAAACTTTAAAGATATGTTAGATAACTCAATAGAATATAAGTTGGCAGAATCGTTTCCTGAAGCTATGGATATAAAATATAGAATGATAGAAAATAATGATTTCAGTAAAAACATTATTAAAGTTGTAATTGGGGACTCAATGACTAATTACATTATAGATAAAAATAAGTCTCTAATGTTCGACAGATTAGCAAGTGGCCATACAAATATATTTCATTCAAGTTTAGGACTGGTGCTTAACAATGTTAGATAAATATTTAAAAAACTTTTCAGGAAAAAGTAAACCTGATGGTGAGATAGTAAATATGTTCGAAGAACTTTATCAGAATAGAGACAAGTTGCTAATATATACATTTGACAATCTGAAAAATAGCATAGAATATGAGCTGACTGAAGACAAAACATTATTCATAGATCAGGGTATAAAAAATCATAAAGAAAGACATCAGGACAATATAACAGTATTTGGTGGAATGCATAAAAGAGATAAAGATATAACTATAATATTCATGATAGAATATTTTGAAATAATAAGATTTGTTATACATCCACCAATATCAAAATCGGCCGAACCAAATATTCATATTTCAAGAAATCCTCTAATGAGTTATTTTTTATTATTATCAGGACTATCCGAAGGTACAAGAAGAATATTAGATGAAGAAGAAATAAAAGAAAAACTTATAGAATTCGGATTCAAGAAGGAAGATGATGACAATTGAAAAAAGAATCAAAGAATTTAGATTATTATATAAAGCTACTAGAAAGCCATAAAGACTTCTATAAATACGATAAAAGAGAAGTTATAAAAAATATAAAAGAAAGATTAGGAGGAATAGCTTTAATTAATAAAGATATGATATCAGTAGATGATATAGTGTCAGCACACGCTATATTGAAAAAGATTAAAGATCTGCCAATAATAGCAGCAGAAGATGATAAGCACATAGTTAATGCATATAAAAATAAACAGTCATTTGTAATGCCAAGCAAAGACATCTATATTGAAAAGAATTTCGACATAAGAGATGTAAATGATATTGATATGTTAATGTGTATTAACGGAGAAATCACTATAGTTATAGAGGTCGATACATTAAACACTATGATTATAAAAAAAGTAGAAAAGGCTACACGAGCATATGAAACAAATAAAGATTATATGAATAAATTGTATAATTTCATACATGAAAATAGATACAATATAGACTTCAATAACAATAGTATAGACTCATATATAAATCTCATATAAAAAGAAGGTGATACAATAATGGAAAAAATACATGAAATTATGTATAGAAATAGAAACTTTATAAAGAGGTGTCCGACTTCAAGTCTTGCTATATTCAATGAGAATATATATAAAAAAAGACATAATATAGAATATGTTGAAGATATTCTTAAAAACGACATAGAATATCAGATGTCAGACAACAAATCACATAGACTGATGAAATTCTTTAAAGAAGAAATAATGAATTACAAAAACAGAGACAAAATATACTGTCTCCAATATACAAAGGAATTAGACGAAACAAAAACATTTATGTTTATATTTACAGAAGAAAATAAAAAAAGAAGAACAGTAATATATTACAACAATAAGCTAGAGAAGATATCTAATACTGTGACACTATTTTCACATGGTTCGATTTTAAAAGCAATTGCAGAAATGTATCTATATAAACCTATAAGTATGGACAATGTAGTACGAATATAGCTATATAAACTTTAAGCAAGAACACTATACCTTTTAAATGTAACAAGTTTAAAACATTAAAAACAGACGAAAATTAAAGATTAAAGCTATACTAACATAGACTTATATATAAATATTAACTATAGATATGTTCGCAGACAGACCTGCAGATATAAAAACAGTAAAGTATATACTGGAGTGACACATAAAATGAAGAAAAGTATCAGAACCTATGGAGATAAAGAAATGACAAAAAATATTATGAAAAGAATATTAATAAATAAAGATAACATAATAATATTAAATGATTATTTCAATGACAATATAGAATATCAGATGTCAGATAGCAGGCATAAAGAAAAGATGGCAAAAGATTTTGTATTAAAAGAAGCATCAGAAAACAGCAATATAGTGTGTTTAGGAATAGAATATAAAAACAATGATTCAGGATTAAAGTTTACATCATTATCATTCTATTATAAAAATGGATATAGACTAACATCATTTAAAATGTATGTAAGGGATAAATCAAAAATAGATACAACAATAGGACCATTTGACATAAAATTAGACTATGGAAGAATAATGCTGGGCAATGATATGTTTGCATATACAAACAGTCTTGTCAGTAAAGAAGAAGTAGAAAAAATAATAAAAAAGGTAGTTGAACAGATATGACAGTAAAAGACAGAATAAATGAGCTGCTTAAAGAATATAAAACAATAGAAAATCAGACTGTAGATGATATAAAAATATTTAACCCACAAGATTATATTAAAAGCAATATAGAAATATCACTAATGGATGAAGAAGATCAAGTAGAAAAAATAGCAGAAATTCTTGAAGAGAAAATGTCAAAAATTAAAAAAGGAGAGATACTATTTTATATACCTTCACACAAATCAAGATATGGAGACGTAAATCTGACATTCTTATATAAGCATCATATAAATGGAATTATATATTTACTCAATCCTACAACAAAATCTATAGATGGAAACAGACTATATATGGAATACTCTTTTCTAAGTTACAGAAATCTAATAAAATCAAATATAAGAAATAAGACAACTACTGAAGAAACATTAAAATATCTTAACAGTAAATATGAAGAACTGGAAAGGAGAATAAAATATGAGTCTTTCAAATGAATTAAAATTCTCAGACATACAGACAATAAGTCAGTTAAGAAACGGAATGGAACAATTATACAGAAATAGAGATTATCATAGAATGTATGGAGATATGAGGTCACGACTTACAGACACAATACACGATATGAATTTAATACATTTAGATCAGATAATAAAAATAGATGATATTATACAGAGTGGTGAATATACAACAATAGGGAATACAAGAGCAATCGGCCACATGAATAGATTAAGATCAAAAGAAGACAAAATAGAACATATGAAATCATTAATAGTTGAAGGACAGGAATTGGTAATTGCAAATGTATCATCTCCATCAGAAGAAGACCGTATGTTAAGATTATGGTTTCAGACAAATGATTATGGAATAATAGTAGATCAGAGTATAAGTAATGGAATAACATTAATAACAGATATTCAAAACGAATCAATACATTTAAATAATATCTATGATATAGGACCACAAGCATACTTTGTATTAGGATATACAAACATGGATAGATTTACAACTCCTGAAGATGTATTAAACAGAAGTCTGGAATTATCATTAAGTGATCTTGGTAGACATATAGAAAGCTTAGAAAGAGATGTTTCTCTGTATATGGATAATATAGAAAACATAACAGAAGACTATTTTAATAATACAGCTAACGATACATCGAATGAGCCGCCTAAAAACCCTGAACCAAAACAAACAAAGAAATCAAAAGCAGTTAAGACAGATCTACTCAACATAATAGATTTGATATAGAAAGGATAATAACAATGATTGTAAAAGACAGATTAAATGAAATAATACTAAGAGAGGTAGATGGAAACTATGTAGTAGATGAATTAATTATATTCAATCCTTCAGAATATATAAAGAACGATATAGAATTAAGTGTTATAAGTAAGGAAGAGCAAGTTAAAAAGATAATCAAAGTGGCATATGTAACACTTAATTCTATAAAGGAATCTAATAAGCCAATACTTGTACCAATAAGAGATAAGAATAAAAAAAATATCTCTTTCTGTATGATATTCTGGGACAATTTCAATGATGTAGCAATAAAAACAACAATGAATATTGGCGACAATATATATACTAAAATGTTTTTCATCAATATGAATTCTTTTATCGCAGAAAGCTTCTATGATAATATAAGTAAAAAAGAAGTAGACGATTATCTTAACAGAGAATATAAAGAAAGGATGTTATAAGATATGAATATAAATATAGAAATAACAAAAGAGGAAAAGGAAATGCTTAAGCAGTATGCAGA
>CAZIGN010000017.1:0-23867 GCA_964538805.1 uncultured Lachnospiraceae bacterium | reverse complement strand
ATATAAATATAGAAATAACAAAAGAGGAAAAGGAAATGCTTAAGCAGTATGCAGATATGTGGGCATATTATGATAATTTCAATGATGCTATATACACCTGCAAAAAAGAGATGCTAGATGGACTCAACCATCTGTCTTATGATGAAGTTCTAGATATCATAGATGATCTTGAAGTTAATGATGAATATGACTGCCTTGAAAAGAATATAAGTCTCAGACTAGTTCACTATATAAAAAAATATAAAGATGTAGCTTATTTTTTGACAAGAGCAGAGGCAGAAAAATACGTAGAATATCAAAAACATAATCTATACAATCCAAGAATATTCACTTATAATGCAGGCTATTCTAATAATGGTGATTATGTAGTATTAACTAAGCTATTAAAAAGAATCGGAGAACAGATTAAATAAGTTTATAAATATTTATAAAACAAATAAATAATGACATAATTAAATATGTATGGTATTATTTAAATTAAGTGAAAAACTATAGTTTTATTGGGGACGGCTCTTTTTGCTGGCCCCATTTTTAAATAAAAAAAAGGGATCTGATACTAATATCTACGGATTTAGTATTCTTAATATATTAAGACAGGGGTAGGGGTAAATGCCTCTATCCTTGCATTTTGCAAACAATGAGCTCTGCCTAATATATAGGTTGGAGCTTTTGTTATATACATAAATAAAATATAGAGGTGATTATATGAGCAATAGATCTTATACATTATATGAAGACATAAAAGAGAATAGTGTAACACTTTCTGATATGTATAATATACAATATCCTGAATTTACTATAGAAGAGGTAGATGAAAGATGATATATGTTCCGTTCGTATTTCTTTCTTGTGTTTGCGGTGGTATTCACTGTTATTCTTCCTCTACTTCATTAGCTCATGGGGAATCCTTCTTCTCCTCCCTTCTTTTTCTTTATCTTTTTGCTGTATTCTTCATTTTTCTAATAGAAAGGAGACTTAATTATGCTAAGCACAGATAATTTAATTACTATGTCAGAATTTAAAAAAATACTGAGCGATAAAGATTATAAGATAAATTATTTCGATATAAAAAGAACAGAAGATTATGTACAGTATAAAATAACTATAAACTTAAAAAACAAAACATTAGGAAACTGGTCATCAGCAAAAATAGATGGTCCAAATATAACTATGAGTTTCAATATCCCATCAGTCATGAAAGATTTAGATAAAGCAGAGATAATAGACTATAGAAAGATAAAAGAAAATAACATAGAATATAACTTATTGTCTTCAGAAAAGCAGAAAGAATATCTAAAAGAAGAGCTTAGCAAACTTGTAAAAGATAAAGGCAAGAAATATATAATACTGCCAGGAACATATTCAGGGCACGCAATGTTCTTTACTGTATTATATAATAATATGTATCATGATATAACAATATTTGAACCAGATGATAGAGGTTGGCAGGAAATAGTTATACATGAAAATTATTATTACAGAATAGATAGCGGATATAATGAAGAAAAGTTTGATGAACTTATTAAACATTTTTTGAAGTAAAGCAGGTGATTAAAATATATAAAGAAATAGATGTATATCTTGAAGCCGTAAATTGCTTTGAAACAGGAGAAAGACTGTCTACTGAAAATATGGCAAGAGCACTTTCTATAATAAACTTCGTATACTATTTAGACAAAGGAAGAAAAATGCATGATGGCAAAACAAGAAACGGCAAGTCATATGAAGTAGAAAATATGATGAAGTTCTCATATGGATATGTAGATGAAGACTTAAAATCAAAAGCATATATAGGGATAGGATTCGCACATAAAACTTATGATAAAGATACAATATCAAATGAAGACAAAGATTTTATTAAACAAGTGATAAAATTCTGCAAAAACAACGGATACAGACTTGAAATGATGCCTCTGGATGACAACTATTATGAAGAAGTAGATGCAAAGCCATACCTAAGTTATCTAAGGACAAGAAGATATGCTCAGGGATGTATTCCATCAGTAATTCATAGTGACTTTAAACAGAAAGGACTTAACTTAAAACACAAATCAAAGTATAAGATACCTTTGTATAATATTGAGCCTAATGATGTTATATATTTAAAATCAGGAAGAGAATTCTATGTAATAGATGATGAGTTAGCATACTATCATCCGTCAGAAAAGTTCTTTAAATATTTGGCAAAATTAGATGGAAGCCTCTTTCCTTTTTTATTCAGAAGAAAAAAGCCTATAGAAAAAAAGATACATCTGATTAATACAGAAAATAATGAAGAGGTAGCAAACAGATTTGGAAAGTCAAGAAATATAGATGATATACTTATAGAACTTGCATGTTTAGATGAGATAAAAATAGAATATTTCAATCTTCATACAAAAACATATTTATATAATTATTTTGAATATATGAGAAATTCAAACTTAACGTATGCAATAAAAATGTCAGATAAATCAATAATGTTATTTGCAGATAAGAAAATATACGAAGTAATATACAGTGAAAACATGATAAGAACAAAAGAAATGTCTTCATACTTTATCATCCATTCAACCAATATAATAGAACTGATATCAGATGAGTATAAGAAACTATTAGAAAAAAACAATAAAGACAACACACTGGAAGAAGTAATAAGTACGCTAAAAAACATATTAAAGGAGCATTATGTATGATATTAACCATGAAGAGATATAGGTATAGCAATATAGTTATGGATCCATGCATAATTTATATATACGACAATATAGATAAAATAAATATAGTAGACATACATGATCATTATAAAAATGATATAGAATTCAGCATGTTAGATAAAAAAGAAAAACTGTATAAAGCACAGGAAGATCTTGAACCATACTGTAAAGGCATACTAGATAATAACAATATACTATGCATACCTGTAGTAATGGATTATATAGATAAGAAAATAAGAGAAATTGCACTGATATTCAAATATATAAAGAATGAAAAAGAAATAGAAGTAAGATATGTTATATGCGAAATGGATACAGATGATCCATATCACACATTTGACTACAATAAGAATGCACCTTACAATATGAAAACAATGTTATATCTTAATTATATATACAGAATAGATATAGACATGATAAAGAATATAATATATAATTAATGTTATCACGATATTTCAAATATATAACAGAACTTGGTCCTGAACATACGGACTGTAAAGATAGCCTCTATTCCTTATAATCTGGTGTGCACAGCTATAGGAGTCGGGGGCTATTTTTTCGTTAAAATATAATAAAGTAAGGGAGAGACAATTAACCATGTTAGACAATAGCAGACTTAATATAATAGGTATTGCAGAATCAGGGGATAATAAAGATGAAGACATGACAGAAGATATATTTCAAGATATATCTAGGAATAGTCTAGCTACAACAAATGACAAAGAAAGATTTGAATTCCTGTTAAAAGTGCTAGAGCTAGATAGAGACTATATAGACTTAATATCAAAACCATTTAGTGAAACTAATTTTGATGCAAGTCAGGAATTCTGGGATGAGCTGGATTTAGAATACTGCGAATATCCAGGAGATTATTTAAAAGCATATTTTGTAGCAATATGGAGATCAAATATAACAAAAGCTTTAGAGAAATCAAAATGCTTTAAAAAAGATGAAGAGCTATATGGTTATTATATTGACTACAAATATGAAGCAAACTATGATGATCCCGAAGAATTTGTAAAAAATGATGCTGAAATAGAGCTGACAGATAATGCAAATGAAATGGCAAAAAAGATAAGTGACTTTTTAAGAAAAAACAAGAAAGGAGATAATAGTAACAAGCTATTAGATTTAATTTAATAAAGATGAAAAAAGAAATAACATTAAAAAGATTTATAGAAAAATCATATCCATTGGACGGATATATAAAAACATATGTATCATTTAACGCACCTGGCAAATCTCATATAATGAGGAAGGTATATGATGATATAAAACATATATTAGATAACATAGAGAATGTAAAAGTATTTGACTATAACTATTTTAAAGAAAATAATATAGAATATAGCATAGCAGAAAGTTGCAAAGAAAAGATTTCAATACTTGAAAATCATTTAAAGAACGAATCATCTAATGGTACAATAATAATTCTTCCATTAGCAAAAGTTGTAATAGACTATGCAGATGATAGATTCTATGAAAGAACAAGACTGGATTTAATAGTATTCAAAAATGGAATACAGGATTCTATAATAGAGTATGGCATTGAAAACAATCTTATCCAGGTATATCCAAATACATTTCAGTGTATAGAGATAGATAGGGTAGAAAAAGGTGCAGAGAATATAGATACTGTTAAGAAGCTTCTAAATATAAAATAAAGGAGGAAATATATTATGTATAATATTATTACAATAAATGAGCTTCTTGAAATATGCGACAACAAAAGAGGTGTGATTGAAAAGTCTTTAAACAGCAATAAATCTATAATAGCAATAAATAATAAAAGAAAGTATGTAAGTGCAGAAATATCAGACAGACATATTGAAATATTGAAAAACATATTGAATAGCGACATCCATCTATATGAAATAGATATGTCAGACAATATAGAATACAATCTATGTTCAGATAAAGATATAGAGAATAAAATAGATATAGTGTTAGCAGATATATTAAATAAAAGTGAGGATAGTATTGTTGCAATAACTCCTCCAGTTGAGCCAGTAACACATGCTATTAATGACAATATATTGTTTTTCTATAATAGAAAACAGATATCTTTCTTTAATGAAACAAGAAGAACAGATGACGGAAGAAGTACATTATCTATTTGCAATATAAGTGAAGATGAAGAATTTTCAATCAGAGCTGATATAGAAAATTATATACTATTTGGAAACAATCAGGACTTAGATGCATTCATTAAAAACGCAGAAAAGGATAGATATCTATGTATAACATAGTACAAAAGACAATAGATAAAATTAAGAACCAATGGGGGTGTACATGTGAAAGCCCAGGAATTAATTAATATACTAGAGAATCATAAAGACAAAAGAATTATAATTGAAATAATGGACGCAGACTATTCAGGACTTAATCAGTATGACACTATAGAAGAATTTCAAGTAGATTTCTACACTATTGTTGACACAGGTAAAGATAAAATATGGCAAAAAACTGGAAAAGACTATATGCGTTTAAATTGGGCAGACAAAGTCAACAGCTCGATGAAAGATTTAGGGCTACCAAAACTAAACGAAGAAGAGATAAAGAGAAAATGGAACAATTTGAAAAGAGAAGACGTAGTAGTAATAAGTTCAAAATAAAGAAAGGAACAAATACCTATGTATAGCATAATAGACTATATTAAAAAAGCAAGAGATGCAAAATGTACAAATTGCGACAAAAGTATAATACTTATAAAAGATAAAGCAAAAGATACATTAGTAAGAGAAAACCACAAAGAAATTCTTGAATATCTATATGATAATAAAAAAGATATAAAAATACTGACAGAAGAAAATCTAAAAAAGCTTAAATCATATAATTTATATGCTGAAAGAAGAACATATGAAAGAACAGACCAGATAATAAACTGTATGTATGAAATGGATAAGAAAATATTAATATCAGAATTCGATATGTATTATAAAAGCATTACGATATTTATTCTAGTAAATAAAAATCAGGGGTTTATTATGACAATTGATAAAGATAAAGAGTATATTATGATTGATACAACAGATATGGATGACCTGTTCTTAGACACATTTGTATTTAATAATACAGAAAGAATAAAAGAATTTCTTAAGATAGATAAAGAAAGTAATATAAAAAAATTTAATAAAACAAGTGGAATAGATAAAATAGTAAATTTAATATAATAGGAGCAATAAATGTGGTTTAACTTAAAAATATATACAAACTATAAAGAATTTGAATTAACAGTTTCATATAGGAATATAGAAAGTATAAGAGAAGAAATATTAGAAGGAGAGACTATTATAAGACTAGTCAATGAAGACAGCACAATTGAGCTCATAACAGACCATATAATAGGATATGAGTATGAGCTTATAGTAGAAAAAAATGATGAAGAAGAACTGACGTATCCTAAGCGTTGGGGAATTTAGTTAGTATTTCTTTTTTGTTGTCTAATCATCTTCTCCTTTCTTTTTTTTCTCTTTTTCCTTAAATAATAAAAAGGGGTTGTTTAAAATGATTAGGTTTTTCATAAGATTTCTGATATCGTGCCTGGCCTTATACTTGCTTATATCGTTCTGGCCAGTTGTATTGATATCAATAATAATATCACTAGCAGTATTTACTATGATGAGAGGGAGATAATGATGAATAATATATTAGATATAGATTTTGAAAATTTTGAAAATCAGTAATGATATCAGAATTATCTAATGAGATAGTAGAAATAGCAGTAGATATAGGAAGAATGAATGAAGAAGTACTAAAAAATATGAAAGAAGTAACAGAAAATAAAAATAAATTATTAAATAATATAATAAAAAAATATACAAAAGAGGAGTGAAGAAAATGTTAAACACTATTAAGCTCTATACAGATGGAGCATGTAAGAACAATCAGGATGATATAAACCATGGAGGTTGGGGCGTATATCTTGAGTATAAGGAGCACAACAAAGAATTTTTCGGAGGCGAAAAGAACACAACCAATAACAGAATGGAATTAAAAGCAGTTATAGAAGGATTAAAAGCTATTAAAAGAAAAGATTATCCAGTTGTAATATATACTGACTCAGCTTATATATCTGACTGTTTTAATCAAGAATGGTACAAAAGCTGGATTAAGAATAACTGGAAAAGAGCCAAGAATAAAGAAGTATTAAATAAAGACTTATGGCAGGAATTATTGGAACTTAAAGATACATTTAAAGAAGTAAATTTTGTAAGAGTTCCAGGACATTCAGGTATATATGGAAATGAGAAAGCAGACCAGTTAGCAAATATGGGTGCAGAAAAATTTGCTTCATAACAAAGGAGAGTAATATATGAATAACAAATTATTAGAAGTAGCAGAATTATTTGAAGAAATAAAAGACACAAAAGGTTCAAAAGCAAAGCAGAATGTTCTTAGAAAAGCTATAGATACAGATATAGAAGAACTTGTAAAAAATATATTATTATATACTTATGATATAGACAAGGTGTATGGTATTGGAAAGAAAACTATAAAAGAAATAAACAGCAATAAAATAAATATAGCAGAATCAGATAATTTTAATAATGATATATTCAGCTTCTTAGATTATCTATGCAGTATAAATATGAATAATGAAGTTAAATCAGAAATAAAATATGTATTAAATGAATTAAAAAATGATAAAGTCAAAGATATGTTCTGTAAAATACTCCTTAAAGATATGAGATTTGGAATGGCTGAAAAATCTATCAATGAAGTATTCAATAGCCTTATATGGACAATGGATATAATGCTTGCAAGATCTCTACATGAAAGAATGGATAAGCTTAAAGGAGAAAAATTTATTATAACTCCAAAACTGGATGGCATAAGACTGGTTGTAGTAAATGAGCCTGATAATGTTAAGCTGATATCAAGACAGGGGAAACTTATAACAGGGTGCAGAGAATTAGAAGAAGAAATAAAAAAGCTTCCTCACAATGTTTATGATGGAGAACTTATTCTTAAGAATCCTGACAATATAGGTCATAAAGAATTATTCAAAAAAACATCCAAACTAGTTAATTCAGATAATGAAGACAAGAAAGATTTAGAATTTCATGTATTCGACATGCTAAGCATAGAAGACTTCAATAACAAGACTAACTGTCAGATAGCAAGTGCGAGAAAGACTTTCTCAAGAGAGGCAGTAGAATCTATTGATTCAGATCTAGTTAAATGTGTTCCTATACTATTAATAACTAAAGATATGGATGAAATAATGGAAGAATATAAGAAAGAAATAGCAAAAGATAGAGAAGGAATAATGCTAAACAAAATAGACGGATTCTATGAGTTCAAAAGAAGTGATAACATGATTAGAATAAAGCCTAATCACACTATAGATGTAAGAATAAAAGGATTCGTAGAAGGAGAAGGAAAAGATAAAGGAAGTCTTGGAGCATTCATAGTAGACTATAAAGGATTCGACATGAAAGTAGGAAGTGGCGGTACAAAAGAAGAGCTTCAGGAAATATGGGACAATCAGGATAAATATCTAGGAAAAATAATAGAGATAGATCATAAAGGAGAAACATCTAATCAGCAAGGTGGATTAGCAGTAAGACATGCTTCATTCAAAAGACTGAGATTAGATAAAAATGAAGTAAACTTTAACGGATAGAATTAAAAGGAGAAAAGACACACTATGTATAAATATATAAGAATAAAAAAAGAAGACTATGATGAATTTATAAATCGCAATAAAAAGTTTGAATTCAGAACTATGTATTCCGGAGACATTGAAGAATTTTTATTTGTTCATGAACAAGATGCACTATGTTTAGATAAAAATTCTCTTATAAGCAACAGACACTTCTATCAAAGAGATGAGAAAATACTGTCTAAAAAATATGATTTAATCTGGAGAGAATACGTAGACAAGGTATATGAAAACGTAGAAGACTATATGACTATGGAAGATATAAGAGATGAAGTAAATAATACTGTAAGAAAGTTCGTATATGGTTTTATAAAAAAGACTCTTAATCATACAAAATTCTATTCAGATCTAGAAAACAACTATGTAAACATACTAGATATGGAAATACATGAAGATGAAAGACAGATTACAGATATAGAGGCCTCAATGGACCATAGAATAAGTGAAAGCATATTTGAAGAAGACGTCATCACAGTATATAGAGACAGCGTATTAAAACATTACAATATATTATTTAAAGTAGATGATGATAAGATTGCAATAACAAACTGCAACTATAAGTTATCAAGAGACTATGATACAGAAGACATAATTATTATAGACTCAATGTATGCTATAGAGTGTACAGACAAAGATATGAATGAAATGCTTGAAGACTATAACAATTATAACAGCACCGAAATACTTGAGGATATAGCAACTCTATATATACTATATGATGAATTAAACGGCTCATTCTATATATAATAAGGAGAAATAACAATGTTAATGGGAATACTTGCACTACTGACATTCATAATAACATTCACTCTGGTTCTATATGCAACAGTGATAGTTTTTGAACCAGAGATATTCACTAAAATAATGAAAAAAGGAGAGGAAGAATTTGAGCAGATATCTGAAAGTTTCAGAAGAAGTCTACGAAAAATTAAGAGATAGAGAAGATGTAAGAGAAATTGATCAAGACGATGTAGTGGAAATGATGGCAGATACAAGCATAGAGTTCTATATAACAAAGGAATTCTTCAGTGATTCAGTGCCTGAAGAATATAAAGAAAAACTTATGAGCAAATATAAAACAGATGTTATTAATGATATGTATGAAGATCCAAACATAAAAAAATTCTCTTATACTATAAACGATATGGATTTCGACATAATGGATAAGATAGAGGAAAATCTATACTGTATGATATATGAAAATATAAATATGTTTAATATAAGAAAGCAGTTAGAAAATATGGATATAAATATACACAATATGAGTCCATTTGAACATGAGGATCAGATAAGAGATATAGAGGCATCAATGAACGACAAAATATCAGAGAGCTTATTCAAAGAAAACTCTGTTGAAATATTTATTAAAGATGAAGACGATGTTATAGCAATTATAAAGTCAGATGAAAACTATATAGCTATAGCAAGATATTTAGATTCATTGAGAGCATTTATGAATTTGCCATTAAGAACTGTTTGCATAACAACTGAAAAACTTATAGAAAAAGAAGGGCAATGTATAAGTAACCTTGTAGGTGATAATGAACATCACAAAACTATAAAAGATTATATAGCAATACTTATAATACTTGAAAAGCATACAAACTTCTTATAGAGAGGAGAGAATCAATAATGTTTGAATTTATCTATGATATGTTTATCACTTTTTCTAAGACAGATATAGATGAGAAAGTAAAAATGCTTATAGAAAGAGTAAGAAGAAAAGAAGAACTGTTAAAAAGAACAAGCGAATTAATTAAGAAAAAAGACAAGAACTATAATAAACTCTGGGAACTATATGAGTACTCAGATAGTGTTAATAAAAAAATAAATGAGAGTCACTCTGAAATAGTAGAAAAACTTCTTAAAGAAATAAAAGAACTAAGTGAATCAAATAGAGCAAAGGATATAAAAATATATCAACTGAAATCAGAAATAGCAGGTGATAAAAATGATAATATATAAAACATCAGAGATACATGAGTCTGAATCAGGTTTACTACTGTGTCCTGTCAATATAACAGGAGAGTTTAAAGATACAGTAATGATGGATTTTAGATTAAAGTATCCTGATGTAATGAAAAAATATAGGAATCAGGCCGAAAAAGGAAATATATGCTTTGGAAGAATGTATATAGTTAAAGATACTAAAAAAGATAAAAATATATGTATTCTTCCAGTAAAAGAGGCAGCAGAGGAAGAGTATAACTATACAAATATAAAAACAGCTATAGAAATATTAAAGAACTATCTGGAAAAGAATAAAGAAATAACATTAGGAATACCGGAATTCGGCTCATATAAAATGTCTTGGAATAGAATAAAATCTATAATAGAATCTGAGCTGTTAAGTATAGAAAATGAAATAACAATACACGAGAAGAAAGGATAAGATACCATGCAAGAACACATATTAGTAAAGGACCTTTTTGAAATATTAAAAAATAATATAGAGTATCATATGCTGAGTAGTGATGAAGAGAAGAAAGAATTCATTCAAAGCAAATATATACCTGTTGTAATAAGAAAAGTTAAAGATGGAATAATGAACAATGGAGACCATTATGTAGTATTCTCACCAAAGGTATGTTATCACATATTAGATAACAGATTTTATAGAACAGCAGTGAAAAGAAATCACTTTTCATTTGAGGATATTGAGTTGTCAAAAGTAGCAGATGGACTCTATACAGGTACAGAAGAGGAATTTACAGAAGACGTATGTTTAGGAAAGAAAAAAGAAATACTGTATACTCTTAATAATAATCTGGAGGAGAGATTATATGGCTAACATATGTGAATTTGAATTAAAAGCAGTGGGCTCAAGAGGATCGATATATAATCTTGAGAAGTTTCTCACTATTGGAAAATATGCTGATGAGTTCTATATAAATGAAGTTCCTAAAGAATTAGCACTTTTAGGATTAGGGAAAAAAGAGTCACAGTTACTTGCGTATTATATAGAAACAGGGCAAGATAGTGAACTTAATGATTGTATAAAAACCATGTATAGCAAAGAAACACAGGAACTTATTATAGGAGTATTATCATACCTTATAAAAAGAAGAAAACTGTATTCAAAGAATGTATCTTATGCAAGATCATATGTAGAACCTGATGAAATCTGTATAGACAGGATAAGTCTTCACGAACATAGTCTACATGTAAGAAGCTGGTGTAGATGGTCATTCTATAGTGCATTTGCAGATGGTGACAGAAAGTTCGATATGAAATACTGGGAGCCGAGAGCAGATTTGTTACAGGATTTTGTTAAAATTCAGGGAAGCTTAAGAATAGAAGTAATGACTATAGAAGAAGACTCATTTACAGAAAGACTTGAATTTGAAAATGGAAAAGGCATAACACTTATTGAAAGTGATTCATATGAAAAGAAAGAAGTGAAACATGAAGACGGATTTATAGAATATGTACCTCAAGCAAACAAGCATATATATGAAGGAGGACTGGAATTCAAATGGTAACTGTAGAACTTACTCATAAAGAATATAAGAAATTAAAAAAATCAGATATAGAATTTAAAAAAATAAATATATGTATACTGCCAATAAAAGAAGAGGAGAGATAAAATTTGGAAATCATAAAAATAAATACAGAGGATCTAAAGAAATTACAAGAAGCAAATATAGAATACGAATATGTAAATGTATATAATGAAATGGCTAAAGATGTATTATATACAACATCAGAAAATTCGGGAATATATGATATAGAAAATTATATAGAATATGGAATCATAGACATTGAAAATGAAAAGGATCTGAAATCAATACTATTTGATGAATATGAAAACCAGGAATTAGATTTTTTACATGATTTTAATTATGGAGATTGTAACATGTTAGACACTCTAGAGGATGCAGCTATGTGGCATATAGATGAAGGCACAAGAAGCCTATCAAGTAGAATAGTAACAAAGACAAATATATATAAAGAAATTAAAAATAAAAAAGTATCGCTATATAATCATAGTCATGCAGAAAGCATTGAAAATAAAAAAGATATTGAGGCATCTATGAAGGGAGTAGATAGTCTTGATATGTTTAAAGACAATGAAATATCAATATACTATTCAGAAGATGAAAACTATATAGTCTTATTCAAATATAAAGATGAAAATTTTCACCTATCAACAACTGAATATAAACACAAAAGAAGATTTAATGAGAGAGCAACATGGCTAGGATTTTTAACTGACAAAAATAATGTTTTAGACGAAATTGAAACAAAAATATCAAAACATTTACTAATATATGAAATAGAAAATTTCTAAGAAAGGATGATAAATATTGGAATACTATAATATTACAGTAGATAGAAAAACATTTGAAAAAATAAAAAATGAAAACATTCCATTTGAGAGAACAAGTATATATGATGAAGTTATAAAAGAAGAAATATCATGCTGCATAGATAATAATTTTGAAATGTTTGATACCGACTCATATATAGAATATGGACTAATATCAGAAGATGATGATACAGAAAAAAGAATGGATAATTTTATCAACAAAGTAATGGATGTAATGCATGAAGAATCGGAGGACTACTCTTTTGCAGATTTAGGAAATTATATAAACGAAAATATATATGCAAGTGTAAAAAAATCAATACACAAAATATTAAAAGACTCACCATTGTATAAAGATATTATGAACAAAGAGATAGTAACATATCACTGTCATCCAGAAGAATCAGGAGATGCACTTATAGATATAGAAGCATCTCTAGAAGGAAAAATAAGCGATGACATATTTAAAGAAAATGAAATATCAATATATAAAACTGTCTACGGAGATATAATAATATTAAAAATAAATAATTCCGGAGACAAATTAGTAATATTTCATGACTATATAAATAACAAAAATAAATATTCCCAAGATGTAATTTTCATTGAATATGCAAGAGAAATCTATAAGTATGATCCGTTTGATCAGGATAAGCTTAAAGAAAAACTTGCAAAAGAAATAATGCTTGATACATTATCTTCATTCTAGACAAAAATATAGTATGATACTATAGAAAGGATGTATAAAAAATGATAAAAGCAATAAGAAAAATTCTTTTAAAAGGATATAAAATAAATAGAACATTTACAAAAATAGCTTTTCTGGTATTGTCAGTATATATAGTTTTTTATCAGTTTTTGAACTTTCTGTCTAAAACGGTAACTAATGAGTATCTGGCATACATAGTATGGCCGCTACCAGCTATAACATTTTTCGTATTCTATTACAAAACAGGAAAGTTTGTAGAAGAGTATCACATATTCAAAGGATATGAGAAATACTTCTTAAAAGAATTATTGGAACAAACAGAAGCAATTATAGAAGAACAGGAGTCTTTAAGATAAAACACTGTTCTTTTATTTTTGTCCAAAATTACATAATCATAGAGAAAGAGGTGAGAAGATGAAAATAGGGTTCAGAAAACCAAGTCTTAAAAAATCTATTAAAGCCAGAACAACGGCTAAATGGAAAAGAAGAATCAAAAGCAAGCTTATACCATTCTATGGAAAGAAAGGAACAGGCATATTCAAGGATCCGAAGAAAGCAATCTATAATAAAGTATATAACAAGACAACAATAGATTCTTTGGCTCCGCTTAAAAAAGAAATCAAAAAAGAATAGAATTAAGCATTGATAATTACTTTCCTGGGTATGACATCATATAAGTATATTTTTACCCTTATTTTAACAAATTATTTAACAAATAAGGCATATTATATGTTATACTTATAATACTAATAATACGAGAAAAGGTGGAATAACGTATATGAGATTAACAATCGAAACAGAAAAGCTTGTTTTAACTTCAGAATCAAAGAAAATAGCTAAGAGACAGTACAGATTAAGACTATGTAAAAACATGTACAAAGCAATAACTCTTAGAATGTATGAAGACAACATAGGAATGATGAGAAAAGTATTCCAGAAGGCTGAAAAGGAATTAAGAAAAAAAGGCTATAAAGGAAGGTTTATATACTCAGACAGATCTCTTACAAGAGGCGGCAAGAAGTCAAAAGTCTTATGTATAGAATATAATGACTTCTCAAAGAAATATGAAGACATTATAGATGATTTCTATGAAGAAATATCTAAAGTATTTGTTATAGACAGAGACAATGTAAATATATCTAAGCCTGTACAGGAACATCATTATATATATGAGGATGGACTATATGATAAATATAACAGATTAGGAAGACATTAATACATCATTTGAAGGGAGTAGAGAATTGAATATAATAAAAGTAAAATATGTAGAAGATGAACTGTATCTCAATACAATAGATTGTACTAGGAGATATAATATAAACCATAAAGAGTTTTCATCACCTATCTTCAAAGATAAGGATTTTCTAGAAGATGATAAGAGATATATAAAGCTGATTGCACTCATGAAAAGAATAATAAATGTTACTGACATAAAGAATCAGGACAAGTTTATTCATGAATTTCTTTCTAAACACTCAACGGGAACTTATGTAGAAGATAACAATAAGCATATATTTATATATGAGTTTAATAATAAGACATATATATCACTTGAAGAAATAGCAGACTATATGGAAAAAGATAAAGAAATGGTTTCTATATTATTTGCTAAGAATTATAAAATAGACGGTATGTATGTTGATGAAGACACTCTTAAAGAAGTTGGTAAGTTCAATAGCAAGATTAAAAAAGTACATGAACTTATCTCTGACAAGAAGAATATTAAATCTATGCTTAAAATAATACTGGACGACTCTTCACCATCTAATATAATGTGTTCGGAATACTTTATGAAGACAAACTCCGTTAAGTTTGGTGTAGTTGATGCAATATATGGATTAAAAGACATCAAAACTATAAAAATAAATGATGAAAAACATGTTGTATTAAAAGATTTATTTGATGCTATAAATATAAAAGAAGAAGAGCCAGTTGAAAAAGATGAACCTATAATAGAAGAAGAGGTGAAAGAAGAAGTGGCGTCAGACAATGTTTTAATATCAGACACTTATATTCTTGCTAAGAATGAGAAAAGCAACAAAGAGTGCAAGATATATGTCTATAAAGATGAAGATGTATGGTATATAGGGAAAGAAAATGTTCATAAACTATTTGACGGGGAACTCTCAGACTGGATAATAAGAACAAGACTGACAGGAGAGAAAAGAAAATCAAATACAAGTTACAGAAGAACATTATTCTATAAACTGGATGAGATTCTATCAAAATATGATTATATTAAAATAATAGATGATAAAGAGATAGAATATATAAAGCCAAGTGATAAGAATACAAAGTTCATATCAAACGTATATGCCTTTATAAAGAATAAAGACAGTAAGAATTTATCAGTATTTGTATCTATGAATGCATTAGGAATATCTACTACAGAAAAGTTTGTATATGATCTTGAAGACATACTTATGTATAAGAATCAGAGAATATATATAAGACTAAGCAAGTATGATGAGATTACTAGAAAAAGAGCACAGAATATGGTTAACATACCTGAAGGATATGAATTCAATGATAACTATGAGTTAGTTGAGATAACAGAAGAAGCTGTTGAAGAGATAAAAGAAGAACCAGCTGTTAAAGAAGATAACAGTATAAAAGATATGATAACAGAGAATAACGCAGAGAATGTTATTAGAATTATAGACAAAGTATTGCAAATGGACAGTCAGCAAGTTGAACTTGTAAAAAGCATTATTTCCGTTATATAACTTTGTTCGTATTTCTCTCTTGTTGTGGTTTTATTTTATCATGCACAATTTTTCTCTTTTTCTTCTTTTTCTTCTTTTTTTCTTTTTCTTTTTTTAACAAAAAAAATCGGGGAGAAAACTACTCTCTCCCCTTTTCTTTCTCAACTGACTAGGCTTCCATTCCCGCCATTATTTCGTCCAGTACCTCTTGAGTTGCAACTCTTAAGTTGAACATCGTAGGAACTTGTTCGATTGTGTAAACTCCTTTGATTACAAAAGAAGCCCACATCTTTGGTAGTGAATGGTCTTTAGTTAGTTTGAACATACTATCTTCCTCCAGTTGTTTGTAATATATTTTACTACACTTTAGTATTACCTGTAAGAATAGTTAAAAAATTATTCTGTTGGCATTTTTGGAATTAAATTGCTTAAATCTATTTCCGGAGACATGTCATCAGGCATTAGTGGAGGCATATTAGACATAGGAAAATTAGTGGAACCAGCCATAATATTCATAAGCATAAGATTTGTTTCCATGATAGCAGTTTTTGCTTCATCAATTTCATCTTTAAGTCTTAAGTTTTCTTCAATGACATCATCTAAAGTAGGACCGTTTTTAAAGTCCTCTTTATAGACATATTCAAAAGTTTTGTTATCAGGATTATACTTAAGCACAGGTTTAAAACCATCTCTGTCTTCTGGCACAGGTGGAATATCCGCATCATCTACAATGTGACCTTCTTTAAGTTCATATTCAGATAATCCAAACTGTTTATCATAAGGCATAAAGTGTGTCATAGTAACTTCGTTCTGTTCATTTAATTTTATAAAAACTTTATTCAATATATAAGCACCGCTTTCTGTATTATAATTTCTATCAACTAAATATTACTAAGGAAAGAAGTGATAATTATAATAAGTATAATGGTTATTGAAAATAACAAAGAAGAAGACTACTCAGAAAATATAAAAAAACTGAGAAAAGGGTACATAACCCATAAGGAGTTAGATATAGATAGAGAATCATTTATAGCATATGAGGGATACTTCTCAGAACTTGCAAAAGAGTATCATGATCTTGAAAAGAAAGAGCATGTGTTTATATCAAAAAGGGATGAAAAATCTCTTAACAGAATGAAATGGATACTAAAAGTATTAAACAGCAGAGATATAAGATACTATCTGGATGAAGAATATGGAAAGAACAACTATACAATAGAAGAAGATAAGATAGTAGTTATGAACAACAGAAATGGAATTTATACGGCACTTCTCAACAATGGAGAATATAATAAGAAGATAATACTTAAAGATGGAATGAAGACAGACAGTGCAATGATAAAAGATATAAACTATATAGACAAGACAGACTATATATTATTAGACGGAAAAATAGAAATAAAAAACTTCAATAAAGATGATTATAATGATGATACAAATATAAGAATAATATCAGCATTATAATAAGAGGAGAAAAACTATGAATTTTTTAATTTTAAAGACAATACTGATAGTTGCATTTTCGCTTATAACGGCATTCTTTCTTAACTTTACCAGATATATATCGCTGGCGACTAATAAGAAGCATTCAAGCAAGATATTTATAGGAATAGATATGATGCTTATAATGTTAGGAATACTTGTTATAAATGGAAGTATATACTCAGCTGAAATAGCATTAGTAACAATGGCAGTTATAATAGTTTCTATTGGATATTTCTTCTCAGTAGGGCTAATAAACTATATAAACAACTTGAAGAAATAATAAAAAAACAAAGGAGAAACTGATTATGAGATATTTAGCAACTGTACTATCTACAGATGAATATGATATGTTCTCAAGTCCTGTTATCTTAACAGATAATTTAGATAAAGCATTTAAACATCTTAAAGAATTAATACAGGAAGATATAGAGATAGATAATGTAGGTAATGGCTCAAATGAATATCTTGAATACTATATGTATGAGTTTAAAGACGATACAAGATTTAATGGTGTTCAGGTATTTGAAGATACAGAATTAGAAGATATAAAATTTAAATAATAAAGGAGAATATGAAATGAGATATTTAGCAGTATTTTTAAACTCAGAGTTTGACATGATTTATGAAAATGTATTAATGTTAAGTGATAATTTAGAAGAGGTATTTGATTTTACAAAAAGATGTATTAATGAAACAATTGAGGAAATAAAAGAAATGAACGATCCAGAACTTTTAGAAGGATTAGATTTATCAGAAGAAGGACAGGAATATTATATATATAGATTTGAAGAGGGAGAAAAAAGGCCTTCGGCAAAAGCATATATAAATGAAAATACAGAATTAAAAGACATAAAATTCAATGATAGGTGGTAAGCATATGGAACAACAGTTAACAGCATTATTTACAAATGAACTTGCAAAGATATACAGTGAGCTTGGAGAAGAAGAGCTCATAAAGAGAATTATTCAGCTTAATGAAGACAATCCTGATATAGATAATATGTCGGATGAAGAAATAGAAGAAACATATAGAAAATACTTCATGTCTTCAGAAGAAGAAACAGAAGAATATGCTTGTATTAAAGAAGAAGTACCTACAGAAATGGAGATAATACTTCCAATGATTATGCAGGGACTTCACAAAACACTTATAGAAAAGAACAGAAAATATGGAAATGCTTTTCTTAATGCAGTTGAAACAGAGGGATTTGAGCATGCAGTAGGAATGTTAAGACATAAAATGGAGAGAACATCTACATTATACAAAGAGTATAAGAAGACTGATAGAGAATCAGAACAGAATGCTATAGAAGACAGTATATATGATAGTGTACTGGACTTAGCAGGATACTGTTTACAGACTTTAGTATATCTTAGTAGATAAGATATGAAAGAAGTCAGATATAAAAAGGATTGGTTCGAAAGACTATTAGACACTATAAGATTTTTCTTTGAAGTTATGCTTCTTATAATTCTTATAGGAATCTTCGGCTCAATCCTGTTACTTATAATTAAAGCATACTATTTAAATATTTAAAAATATAAAAATATAAAATAATAAAAACTAGAGGAGAATGAAATCATGAATATCGAAAACACTAAAAAACTTATAAAGAAAATTATAGGAAGTACAGATACAGTACCAGCACTAGTTGGAGTAAAAGGAATAGGAAAGACAGAATCAATTAAACAGGTTGCAAAAGAATTAGGGATAGGATATCAGGCAATTTATCCATCATCATTACAAGGTGAAGACTTTATGGGATTATTGATTAAAGACCTTGAGACTAAGACAACTCAATACCTTGCACCTGACTTCTTTCCAACTCAGAATGCGATAGACAAAGGAATGTTCCAACAGAAAGGAATCTTAGTTCTTGAGGAACTTAACAGAGCAGATACTCAGACTATATCAGCACTGTTCCCATTATTACTTGAGAAGAAGATTAACGGACATGAATTAGCTGACGGATGGCACATAGTAGTATCCATGAATCCTGACAGCTTTGAATATACAACTAACAGTATAGATAATGCAGGTATGGATAGAATACTGCCTATTAACGTTGAGGCAGACTTAGAAGAATATTCATCATACATGATAACAAATAAGAAAGCACATAGAGATATCATGTACTACCTGGCATACAATACAGATATGCTATGTAAAGATGAAGACTCAGATGATAAGACTCCATCACCTAGAGGTTGGACTAAAGCATGCGAGATTATGAATAAATGTGATTTAAACAATGAAGAACTATTAGTAGTACTTGAGGGACTAGTAGGTTATTCAGCAGCTTCAAGTTTCATAGGCTTCCTTAAAGATAAGGACATACAATATCCTGACGCTAAGAAAATTCTTTACAGCTTTGATGAAGAAGAACAGAAAGTAGTTAAAGCTATAGCAGACTTAGGAAGATACGACATTATCAACATGACTGTTAAGGAAATGTGTGCAGACTTCAATCCTGTCATATTGGAAACAGACGGAGCTACAACTTATAAAGCAGATGAAGAAACAGATAAGAAAGCAGAGAATATAAACAAATTCTTATCATTAGTTCCTAAAGAAATTACACCTTACTTCTATAAGATTATTATTACTGAACTTAATAAAGGACCACTTAAAAATGAAGACCAGAAGAAGAAAGCAATCTTGAACCTTATGTTCAAAGATACAGCAGATACAATGTTCAAAATAATAAGAGAAGACCAGGAGCTACACCAGGAAAACGCTTAATAGCAAAATATAAAAAAGGAAGTGCTTCATATTATGCATATAGTAAATAAACAGTATAAAGAGGCAGTTGATTATATATCTCTATTGTTAACAAAAGACAGACAGAAGATAGAAAATAATATATTCAAGGTAGTGTATCAGAGAATCATGAAAAACAATAAGAAAAAAGACTCATTAAAAGATTTTGACGGAAATATATTCTTGGAAACTATAGGAAAAATAAACTATTTTGAAATAGCTAACAGTGGGAAAAGAATATATAAGAAAGATATAGACGAAATCCTCTATCATGAGCTTAACAAGAAAAGGAGAAAAAGAAAATGAGCGACCAAGGAACAATGATATCGCCTGAAGAACTGGGGCGTATATTCGAGGAAGCAAGAAGACAGGAAAGGCAAGTTATAGATCCGAACTTCAATATAAACAAAGTAATAAGTAAAGCAATGCTTTCATATCCATTCTACTCAAATATAATGATAGAATTAAAGAAAGTTGAAACAGATAAGATACCAACAGCAGCTGTGACTTTTGACGGAAAAATAACTCTTTGCTATAACAAAGATTTTTTCTCAAGACTTACTCTTGGAGAACAGATATTCATACTTGTTCATGAACTTATGCACGTTATGTTGCTTCACGACCAGAGAGGCAAAGGTAAAGATAGTGAATGGTTCAATATAGCAGCTGATATATCAATAAATCAGCTTATTAAAGGAAAATCAGATAGAGGAGAAAATCCTATAAAGCCTGATTTTGTGCTTGATACAAGCTTCTTTGATAATGTACCATCTCTTAAGGATGAGTATATACAGAGAGAAAGAGAGGCAGAGTACTATTATGGACTTATAGAAAAATCATCAGAATATATAGATAAAGAGATAATGACAGAATCTCTATATGATAAGCTTACCATACCAGAAAAATGTGACGAGCATGGAAGTATGACAAAAGAAGACATAGAAAGAGCAATAGACTTATTAAGAGAACAAAGTACTCCTATAACAAAGGATATGGTAAATAAATCTGTATTAGTTGTAGCAAGAGATAAGGATATGGAAGTACAGAAAGCAGTAATATCTCCTATCACTCCTAATATGCTCTCACAATCAGCTTCTAAACATATGGAGAAGAATATAGTAGAAGAAATGATTGAATCAGCTAAAACCAAAGGAAGTGTACCAGACGAGCTTAGAGAAGAGTTCGGAAGAATATACAAGAAAAATATAGTTGACTGGAGAAAAACACTTAGAAATTTCCTAGACGCAAGAGGAAGATTAGCTTACAGAAGAACACACTTAAGAGAATCAAGAAGATTTGAGGGCGTAATGGGTAAGAGAAAAATGGTAGGTATAAGAGCACTTCTTGCACTTGATACATCAGGTTCAGTATCAGATGAAGAGTATGAAACATTCTTAGCTGAGTTAAGAGGAATACAGAAGATAACTCAGACAAATATAGATGTAGTAGAAGTTGATACTGAAATAAAAGACGCCATACCTCTATCAAGGTTCTATAAGAAACCTAAAAGAACTGGATATGGAGGTACAGAATTTGATCCGGCATTTGAATTCGCAAGTAAAGGAAGATATGATTTGCTAATCTACTTTACTGACGGATATGCAGAGGCACCAGATAAGAAAGATGTTCACCAGAAAGTTATATGGTGTATAACAGAAGGTGGAAGAGTACCTACAGATAAATATGGAATAAGTATTGAGATAGGAAAGGGGCGAGTGAGATAGAAATTCAACTATTGAACCCGAACATGAAAGACCAGAAAGAATATATAGTAGCTGTAGCATGTTCATTATGTCATGGAACACAGCTAAGTGAAGATATGAATGTAAATAAAGAACTTATAAGAAGAGTATTGGCAAGTGGGCATGAGTCTATAGTAGAGCATGCCACTTATACCTTCTTAATCAAGAATGTAAGCAGAGCACTTACTCATCAGCTAGTAAGACATAGAATAGCTTCTTATACTCAGTCAAGTCAGAGATATATACCATCAGTAACTCAGGATGAGAATGGGATAGTAAGACATAACTATATAAATCCATTTGAAGAGGGTACTGAAGAATACAGTATGACTGAAGATATATTCAGTGATATAGCTATAACCTATCTTGACTTATTAAGCTTAGGAGTTAAGTTTGAAGACGCAAGAGTTATCACTCCTAATGCAGATACAACTCATATAGTTATGACTATAAACGCAAGGTCACTGTTCAACTTCTTCAAAGCAAGATGCTGTACAAGAGCACAGACTGAAATAAGAAAACTGGCATACAGAATGCTTGAACTTGTTAAGGAAGACACTCCAGTGATATTTGAGAAAGCAGGACCAGAATGTATTAACGGAGTATGTTATGAAGCCGTTCCATGTAAATCTAATGTTAAAAAAATGGAGAGATAGCTTATGTGGATAGATGATATTAAAAAAATAGATAAAGAAAAAGTGTTAACCTCAGCTATGAGTATGGACATAGATATGTTCGGAAGAATAGATGAGGAATTTGACTATATAGAAAATCCTAGTGAGCTTGAAAGATTTGTAGAGAATATACTATATGAATCAGTTCCTAGAAATAAAGTAGAAATACAGTTTATACAGACAAGACCTAACTATGATACTATATCTTATTCTATATTCTTTACAGATAAGAATACTGAAGAAAAGTTTGTAGTTGAATCTATGATATCTATAGATGATAAGATTATTGACGCTATAATGAGAATAGTAGAAGAAATAATAAACTATGATATGAACATAGTAAGAATAATGGGCGTCAATATAAATCTTTCAGACTACATGTCAGAAGAAGAAATGAAAGAGCACAGACAGTATATAAAAGAATACGTAGAATCAGATGAGTTTGTATATAATTTACTAAGGGGGATAATAAATGTCAGAGAATAAAGACAAAAGAGATGAATATATTGAACATGCAGAAGAGGATTTTGCATTAGCAGGAATACTATCTAAGGTAGTAGCAGTACAAGGAATACTTGTAGGAAAAGGTATAACAACAATAGAAGAAATAACAGAGGCAGAAGAGCAGGCTCTTGAAAGAATAATGACCTCATATCACCAGATGATAGATGAGGAGATAGAGAGAGAACAGATAGATAAAGCAATAGATGAAACATTTAAAGGAGAGGAGCAATAACATTGTTAAAACTTTTATCAGACAGAATACTTGTAGAAGTAGAAGACACAAAAAAAGAATCAAAAACAAGCTCAGGTATAATACTTAAAAAAGAAAGTGTTCAGCCTGAATCAAGAGGAAAAGTTATAAAAGTCGGCACAGGAAGAATCCTTGAAGACGGACAGAGAATAAAACCTGAAGTAGAAGTAGATAATGAAATAGTGTTCACTCCTTTCTCAGGAACAGAAGTAATATATGAAGACGGTAAAGAAGGATACAAATATATCATTCTAAGAGAAACAGACATTTTAATGGTATATCAAAACTAATTAAAGAATATAATAAAGGGGTGAATCTTTGTGTCAAATGCATGCAACTTTTGCGGTTCAGAAAAAGAAGATGA
>CAZIGN010000016.1:0-28931 GCA_964538805.1 uncultured Lachnospiraceae bacterium | reverse complement strand
ACAGAATCAAGTTCAGAAAGAAACCATGCTTTAAAAGCAGTAAAATATATATGAAGTACTCTAGACCGAAGGGCACAAAATAAATTAACTGCTCAAGCAGCAATTAATGATACTACTCCTTCTGAAATGTTATTAGATTTAGTAATTATAGGTACAAATAAATCTGAGTCCATGTTAATAGATCCTGTTTCTGAAGGAAAAGCTAAAACTGGAGCTGGAGCTGGAACTAGCGGAGAAAGTATGACAGGAGCTAAAAATATGAGTAATATTCAAACTATGCTTAAAGGTACTTTTGCAACTGGAAAAAGAATGACTTATAACGATCCTGAATACGCATCTAAATTTGAAGGATTAGTTTTAGGAAGTGTTCCTACAACAGCAGTTGATGGAAGTCCTACTGGTCCTACTACTTTAACAGGTTTACTAAAAACTGGCGGGCATGAAAATTATGTTGATACTAATAATTTATATTTTGGTAATAAAAAATTACAACCTTGGCAATGAGAACAAATTGTTGTTGATGGAAGATCAGACATTTCTCATGTATTTTTACCAGTAGATGAAAACGGTAATCCAGACAATGCTTCTTTAGAAATGTATAAATCTGTAATGGATGAATATAATGCAAATAAAGATAATATGTCTAGAGTAGAAATTCAAAGATTATTTAATAATGCAGGATTTCAAGTAAAAATTAATGATGATAAATCTTTAGATGTTAAAATGGTTGGATCAGATGTTAAACCTTTCTTAATAACTACAGGATACACTAATAATGTTGTTAGAGATCTAATAGAAGATAATGATGATCCAGAAAGTGGAGGAATAAGAAAATTAGATAGAGGTGAAAATGCAAATCTTAAAGAGCTAATTAAAAATGGATGAAGAATAGGATCTGGAAAAGATGCTGTAGATATCGAGCCAACTAGTTTTTGAAAAAATGAATCTTTATATAAAGGAATGGTTTATATGAGATTAAGAGATAATTATACAGTTAGAGCAGATAGTATGTTAGGAGATGGTCCTAGGAATCCAGCATACACAGCAGAACAAGTAATGTACCATAATCAAGGTACATCTGGAAATAGTTTTATAAGTACTAGTGTAAGTGATTTAAATAGGTAATATGAATGAAAATATAACAAATAGAAATATAACAAATGATATGTTTTTAGCTACGATAACTAATCCTCAAGCTACAACATATGATTTTTTAAATAATAATGTAAATCCAAGTAATACTCAGTTATTAGATATTGAAGAGTATAAACTAAATGATAATATAAAATCTCAATTTACTACAGCTGAGGGAGCTTTTGATGAAGAATCATTTAATAAAGCCTATAAAATGGCTCTGTTTAATTTTAATCAAATTTCTTCAGAAGAAGCACTAAAGGATTTAGATAGCGTTAAGTACAATCCTTTTGATACAAGCAGACCTAAAGAAGCAGAAGTATGAGACTTAGATATAAAGTTTTCTTCTGATATAAATCCTTACAGACAATTATATAGCAGAGACGGAGTTAATAGTATTACTGAAAGTAATTTATCTTTAAGAGAGATTGCTCAAAAAGGAAAAGTATTTGATGTTGAGTCAGGTGAATGATTAGAATCTGCAAATAGAAGAGGACTTTTTGATAAATTATTTGGAGATACTTTAGTATATGCTCAATGGGATGAAGATGGTTTTCATGTAGATCCTGAAACAGGAGGAACAGTTAATCATAAAAAAGGTGATTGAAAAATAAATGAGGACGGACAACTTTACTTAGAAACTTTAGGTAATAGAGAAGTATATGGTAAACAGGTTGTCAACCCTACTGATATCTTAACAACTGACGGAAGTATTTTTAATAAGTTTGATATTCTTGACTCTGACGGAAAAGAAAAGTCTATAGGTAAAGTTGCGGCTAAAACTATTATAGAGATAGCTCCATTATTAATACCTGGGTTAAATACAGCATATGGAGGAACTAGAGCTGCTATTGGACTTATATCAGTTTTACCTACATTTTATAAATCCATAGAGAGTCTTTTATTAGGTGATAGTCAAGGATTTTTAACTGATCCTGTTACTAAGGCTGAAGGTTGAATGGCTAAATTTAATCAGCAAAGTAGTTCTGATAGAGGGTCAGAAGGTTTTTGAAATTTTGAGCAAATGTCTACAATGGTTACTCAAATATTTTCACAGATTTATGAACAAAGAGCTATGGCTAGTTTATCTAAATCTTTAGTTAGACCTAATAAATTATTAGATAAAAGGACTATGGAGCTTCAGAGTAAAGCTGTAGCTGCAGCAGCTTCTGCAGCAAAAAAGCATGGGATTGATTTTAATACTGCTTTGAAAAAAGTAGCAAAAGAATTACCTGAAATTCAAGAAGCATTTGAAAAACAATCTCAAATATCTAAAGCTCTTAGTTTAGGGTATATGGCTTTAACTTCTACTAGTGATGTTTATGGTACAGCTATTGAGTCAGGATTTGATAGAAGAACTGCTGGATTTGCATCATTACTAACTGCTTCAGGGCAATATGGTATAATGATGAATAATAGAATGGGAGACTGGTTTTTAGATAAGACTACTGGATACAATGTTAATGTTAATAAAGCATTAATGAGAAAATCTATTGTTCCTTTTTTAAAAGAAATAGACGACATAATTACTGATTCAGGATTAAGTATTGAAATGAAGAGAGCTAAATTAGCTGCTGTATCTTCTGGGTTTAAAAAAGGATTAAATAATATTTTTAAAAATCCAGCTGTGCTAGGAGAAGCTATGTTTAAGAATGCTGTTATTGAAGGTATAGAGGAGGTAACAGAACAAGTTGTTCAAGATGTTTCTATGGGAATAGTTGATGTTCTTAGCTATTTAGGATTAACTAAAGAAAAAGGTAGTTTTAAAACTGTTGAAAAATATACTTCAGGAGAAGCTTTTCAAGAATATTTAGCTAATTTTGTTGGCGGTGTACTTGGAGGAGGATTATTTGAATTAGAAAGAACTAAAATTAGTCCTTGATTTAGAAATAAAGGCAACACTGTTTCTGATGATACTGTACAAAGTATATATGAATTAGTAGCAGCTGGGCATAAGGATAAGTTAATAGATATGATTAAGAAAGAAAGTCAATATCTTACTAATAATTATGTATCCTATGTTCAAGAAGACGGAGAATTTAAGCCTAAACAATCAATTTCTCAATCTGATTTAGTATCTCAAAAAGCTATTGAAATTATAGAACAAGTTGATAGTACTTTAAATGATGTAGGTCTAAATTTAACTGATGATGAAATCATTAATAAAGCTATTAGAAATCAAATAATGATTGATAGGTATGAAAAGCTTAAACCAGAAGGAAAATATCTTGGTATAGAAGCTATTGTTCTTAATGACTTTAAAAATACAGCTACTCAATTAACAAACTTAAAAACAGAAATTGCTAATTTAGAGGCAGATGCTAAAAATAGCAATGATCCTGATAAAAACAAAGAGCAGATTAAAGCTAAAAAAGAGTCTTTAAAAGAACATTCTAATAAAATAAATAATATCCTAGAAGGTAATTATGGAATGGAATATTTTAATCAACTTGCACTTGCTTTAAATGATACTATCTCATCTAAATATGGCTCTTTTGATAGAAATACATATAATAAAGCTAAATATAGAAAATCTTATGAAGATTTACCTGATAAAGGATTAGTAAGTAAAGAATCTGTTAATAAAGAATGACTTGAGTTTATAGATTCAGTTGATATTCCAAGTAAATTAAAAACTGCTACACAAGCGTTTTTAGATAATGAAAAACTTATTAACCCAATTATAAAACAATATAGAGATACTGGATATTCTAAAGAAAGAGAGAAAGTATATAAAAGTCTAATTAATTTAACTAATACAGCTAAACTATTTGGTAAAGCAGAAGATGGAAGTCAAAAAGATAATATCTTTAGAGATTTTATTAGCATAATGAATGAATTAGAGTCTTTAGGTGTTACTAAATTTGGACCATGAGATTCATTATTTACTAATGTTTTTGAAGAGTTTGAACAAAATGGATTATTAAGACAGGTTAGTTATGCTACTGATTCAGAAGGAAATTATATCTTAGATGAACAAGGTAAATATATTAAAGAAGTAAAACCTGCATCTCCAGAATATCTAAAGGAAACAATTCAATTTACTGAAGATTCTTCTGGAACTAAAAGAGATAAGTACAAAGCAATGATTGAAAGTATAATAGATCTGTTCCCAGCTGAAGCTTTTAATACTACAACAATGATTGGCACTTATAATAGTATTTCTGATATAAAAAATACAGACATATTAAATCAAATTCAGAAGATTCAAGAAAAACAAAATAAAACAGAAGAAGATTTTAAAGCTATCGAAGATTTACAAGAGCAGCTAATCACTATTCAAATAGGCACAATAGAAGAGTTAGATACTGTTAAAAATATAAGAGCTTCTGCTAGAGATGCTGGAATAGTAGCTTTTGAAAAATATTTTCCAGGTATATTTTCAACAAATGAAACTCAAGATGAAAAAGTAAGAAAAGCTCAAGAAGAGTTGCTCAAGTTTGAATTAGCTAACCAAAACTCTAAAGCTTATGAAAAAACTCTTTCAGAAACAGTAAAAGAGTTAACTGGTAAAGAAGACTTTAAAGACTTAACTAGGCAAGATTTAGTTACAGTTTTTAATCATCTAATTTCTTTTGGAATTACTCTTAAAGTTTCTAATGATTTAAATAACGTTGAGGAAACTTCAGAGTTGTTAGATACTTTAGTTAATACTTCTTCAGAATTAACTCAAGCTGAATTAGACGCTTTAAAAATTTTATATGAAGCTGCTCAAGAAGATATAGATCATGGAATATATATTTTAAACAATTCTGATTATAAAAATGCTAAGTCTACTATAGATTCAATAAATAGTAAATTAAATTCGGACTTAAAAGAAGCTACTCCAGAAATTTTAAAGTTAAGAAATGTTGCTTTCGATGCTTTAATAAATGCTTTAGATTCTGGTATTCTTGATAGGGAAGTTTTTATGCAAACTAAAGAATCTATAGAAGGAGAAATACATTCTTATAAAAAGTCTGTACTGACTAATCATGAGCAACTGTCTGATGAAGAATTTTTAGATGTTATTAAAAGAAAACAAGATTTATCAAATAAAATAGGTCAACTTTATATAGAAAATTTATTTGTTGATGAATTTGGTGATATATCTGTATCAGAGTTTGAATCATTATCTCGTGATAATCTTATAAAATTATTTGATGCACTATATGATAATAATTATAGTGGTATTTTTGATTTTTTTGAAGATAAAAAAAATATATCAGTATCTGAAGAAGACTTCAAAATATATTCTGAAGAATTTAGAAATATAGTTGAAAATGACTGAGTAACTATTAAGAAGTTGATCTGAAGTTCATCAAATGAAAATGATATAGAAGAAGTTATATTATCTGATATTAACAGTCTTTTATCAGATCCTAATTTTGGAAACTCAATTAATGATAAGTATGATAAGTTTAATAAATATCTGTCAGATGATGGAAAATTTATTTCTAATCCATTATATGATTTTTTAAGAAATTATTTCTTATCTTTGAATTCTGATCAAAAAGCTTTAACTATATTAGATATTCTTCAAAGAGAAAACACACTTTATAATGCTTCTTCAGGGGCATCTGATTTTATATCGGATAATGTAAGAGAAAAAGATGTTAAGCAAGCTATAGAGATGCTAGAGCTTTTAAAAGTTAACATTATGTCAGCTAGTCAAACAGAGTTTAATGGTGAAACTCTTGGATTTGTAAAAATGAGACAGAATTTTGCAAATAAGAATGGTTTGAAAGACGATGTTTTAAATTTAAATACTATATCTGCTGAGGAAGGTTATACAATGATGAAAGACTTAGATAGAATTATTACTAAGTTAGAATTTTTATCAGGCTTAGCAACATTTAATCAAAGAAGGCACGACACTGAACAAAAAGAAATAGGAACAAAACTTGATAAAATATTGTTAGATAATTGAGATTCAATTATAAAAAATGATATAGGTAGAGAGTTTATACCATTATCTGCTATTCATGAAGTTATGACTTCTCAAAAATCTGATAGACAAAAACTAGTTGAAATAGAAGATCTTATTTTTGAGCATAATAAAAATAATAAAGTTAATGCTTTAAAAGGAATAATTAGAAACTTTGAAAACACACAGATAGGAGAAAGATCTAAAATAACTAAAGATATGACAGCTGCGGATGTAGCTGAAATTGATTTAATTAATTATGTTGCAACTACTATAGCGATTAAGAGTTCTGATTACTTAAAGTACAGGTATAATACCCTAGCTAAAGAAACTAAAGCTCCTTTTTATATGCAGGAATTTGTTTCTAGAATGATTTATGCTAGTATTGTAAATCCTGAATTATTTTCTGCAATATTCGATGTTAAAAAAGATAAGTATAAGGATGATGTAAGTCTAATTACTATAGTTTTAGGTTCTGCAGGTTCAGGTAAAACTACTGCAATTTTAGGATCAGTTATAGATATGTTAAGGCAGTCCAATACGAAATCTAATATATGATTGAGTGCTCCTAGTGATGTTCAAACAAACAATTTGAGTACCGCTATACAGGCTGCTACAGGTACTGATGGACTTAAATATACCTCGTTTAATAAACAGCAATTATTTAATCAATTTGGTTCCTATGTTGCAGAGTTATATACTCAAATACACGATTTATTAGAAAATGCTGATAATCTTAAAGAGTTTACAGCAGACGAAGCTGCAAAAAATCCTGAACAACTGGATTTAATTAGTATAGTAGGTGGAACATTATATGCAAAACTACCTGATGATTTAATTAACAATATAGATTTTTCATCTCTACCTAATTTATTAGTAATTGATGAGGTAACTCACTTTAATAATGCCGAATTACAATTATTAAATGCTATCTCAGCTGCTTCAAAAACAGCAGATAATACTAATTTTATGAAGATAGTAGCTATGGGAGATCAAAATCAATTAGGTTATACTATTAAATACAAAGAAGGATATTATAATTTTAATATAGAAGGAATTAATGCAACTTTTACTCCATTATTATTAACTACTCTTAGGTCAGCAAATGATCAAAAAAGAATTAATAATGATATTTTATTAAATCTATCTGACACAGCACAAGTTGTATCTAGAGGAAAGAAAACTGCTGAGGCTATGAATACTGCAGTTAGACATAAATTAAATGATGTAAATGTTGAAACAGGTCTAAAATATTATTTAGACAATGAAACTTTTAAAGGTGATTATATAACAGATAATTATAAAGATAAACATGTATTTGATGTAATTGCTAAACATTATGCTAAAGATCCTACAATAAAAATAGGAGTTTTAGCTGAAAATGGTGTTATAAATCCAGATTTAGAAGAGACTTTAAAATCTGTTGGATTATCTTCTAGTAATATAATATTATTTGACCCTAAAACTATTCAAGGTAGTGAAGTAGATTATTTAATATTCGGAGTTAATGATATATTTAAATATAATCGTTTAAAAGAAAATCTTAAAGCTTTATACACATATTCTTCAAGAAGTATATCTGGAAGTGTTATAATAGATCCTGAGAACAAATTGTCTCAAATATTAAATGTAGCTAATGCTAAGAAATCAGAATATTATAGAGACTATGATCCTTTTACAGAAGCCTTAATTAACGCTCTAAAAGAAGAAAGAAGTGAAGAAATTAATAGTCTTCTTAATGGTGATTTAAAATTCAATGGAGATGTATTCAAATGATTATCTAATCTACTTTCTGAACCGACTAAAGACCTAGTTTATGGTGTAGAAGCAAGAGGAGATTTATATGTAGAAATACCTGAAGATGGAATAAAAGTTACTGAATCTCAAAAACAAGCTATAGGAAAAATAGATGCAAAAGATTTTAAACTTATGCTTCATTCTTTTTATAATAGTCCTAGTGCTAAGTTAGAATCAGAAAACGGAGTTCCTACTAAACTAACAGTAGATAGATCACTTCCTAATTTTGACTTAAATGGCTTAAGAAATGTATCTGACTCAGATGCATTAAAAACTATTATATCTGAATGAATTAATTTAAAATTTAACATTCTACATGGTAATAAAATAAAAACTACTAATTATAAAAATTACTTAAGTCATATATTTAATGATAATTTTAATAACCCTATTAGTGATTATTCTATTAAGTATTTAGTTACTGCAAGAAGATATAATGATGAATTACATACAGCTTATGCTAAATTTGAGGGAGCTGAATTATCTGAAAAGAAATCCTTAGCTAATACTGATTTATTTCTAAATTTAACAGCTGAATTAACTATAAATGGCAAAGTACATTATATTACTTTAGCTACATTCCCAAAACAAGAAACTTTATTCACAAAAGGTTTAAGTAATGTTGGCGGTGATGTTGAAGCTTTACGCAGTAGACTTACTATGTTTTACAGTAAACTAGAATCTGATATTAATGAATTAGATACAGGGTTTTATAGTTTAGGAGAAATAAGCTTAGAAAATTTAAGACATATTACAGGAACAAGGATTGTATCAAAAGAAAAAGATGCTGATAAAAAAACTAAACATACTTTACTTGATATTAAAAATAGAATTCCAGGAGTAGAGCATTCTATAATTAGATTATTTCCAGGTAATATAAATGATTTTACTAATTATATCAATAAGTATTCATTTGGATCTCCAAGAAGTCAAGAAGACATAAATAAGTTATTCTTAATTTTAAAGAATAAACCCCATATTGTTGTTACTTTTGATGGAAATCTAAATGGTTCTACGACTGGCGATGCAGGGGCAAAAATTATGCCTATAAGTTCAGATAGTAGAAAGCTAAGCGTTATAATGTCCGAAGTACTTGATTTGAAAAAAGAACTAAAAGAAGAAGCTTCTGAGTTTTATAAAACCAATACAGATGCTCAAAGTGGAGATTATAAACCTAGTGATTTAATGAATGCTAAGTTTGAAACTATATTAAATGCTACCCAAGTTTTAGATATTTTAGTTACTTGAGGAAAAATTCGTACAGAAATAGATGGAGAGACTATGTCTATGTTAGATTTATTTGTTAAACCTATAAAATTTTCAGACACTAATGCTCTTTATCAAAAAGATAAATCAATCTTAGATGTTTTAAATAATTTTAAAGAATCAGACAGGTCTGATGAAACAGGGAATAAGTTACGAAGAGTTGTAGAAGAAATTCAAAATTTTATAAAAGATAATCCTGACGCAGATCATAAAACTATTAAATCAAGTGTTATATCTAAAATAGGAAAATTAACTGGATGAAACTGAAATTTTTATAATTTATTTGCTTATTCAGATATTATTAATTCTTCATATAATAAAAGAATTCTTCAATTAATTCAACAAGGAGTTATTTCAGATGATATTAATTTAGATGATTCTGGAGTTACTGAGTTAAAGAATAATATAAAGCTTCTGTTTAAACCTATAAAAGACTATGATTTTTATTATTCTATACCTATACAATTAGATAAAAATTCAAAGATAATAGTCAATGAATATATTAGTGGTAGTAAAGGTGTTTCTAAAGAATACTTCTCTGATAAGTTTTTTGTTAGAGCTACTCCAGAAGGTCCTAGAATTTTATTAGATTTTAATAAACTTATACAAGCAGACCCAATTCAATTAGAAGATAACAAATCTGAACCAGACCCAGAAATTAATAAGGAAGTTCAGCCTACTGAAGATTCTTCTAAACCAATACCTACTAATAGTGGGGTAATACAAGAAGATTTTCCAGATATAACTAAATTAAAGTTTACTAGTGGAAGAGGAGGAGATATAACTCCTTTTAAGAATTTTAATGTTATAAAAGATGGTCTTATAGAACTTGCAACTGAAGAAGGACGTGACGAAGTTGTACAAGATATGAAGAATGCTATTGATAGATTTATAGAAGTACTAAAAACAAAAAAGACTGAACTAGGGATACCAAAAACTCCTCTAGAAGCAGCAGAAGATTTTCTTAATGATCTAGGTAATAGCGCCGAACCTAATGCTTTTGATATACTAAAAAATTATGCTGGAGGATTCCAGAATATATTAAAACATAAAGGTACTCCTAAAGGAGAAAAATATAATCAGCTTTTAAAAGGTCCTTTAACGGAAATGATAGAAGCTTTTAATAGATGTAAATAATAACATATAAAAAAAATTTAAATGAATAATTGCAGTGTAGACCTTCAACGAAGAATAATCACAGCTATGGAAGAAGCTGTTTTTACTCTACCAGGACAGCCAACTGTAGCTGATGTAGAAGAATATATAGGATTAAAAATTAGTAAGGAATTTACTTTTAAATCCGTAAGAGATAATATTCCTATACGTACAGCATTTAAAGAAATTTTTGGAGATGTAGACCTATCCGATTCGGGTGGGTCTGCACTTCATTATTCTAACATAATAAAAAATGTTAGGTCTTATTCTATAGATGATCTTTTTCATGGATTACCAGCGGCAAAAGTTGAATTTGAAGGGTATTCCACAAGACTCCTTGTAGGAGAAGGTATTTTAGGTAAAAATAATAAAAGCAATTATGCTTTTTCAGACAATGATTTAAATAGTAATTTTAAAGATTTAAAAAATAATCTATTTGAAAAAATACAGAAGTTTTTAACTAAAAAGAATAAGTATAGAGGAAAAATATCCCCATTATTTGATAAAGACGGAGTAGTAGATTATAACCACTATGTAAATATTATGAATATATTAGATCAGTACTTTTTTAATAACTTAGAGATGCCAACTATAACATCTTATACAGGTAAAAAAGTTCCAGAGCTATCATATAATTTTAATACTAATAGGGATATATTCGAAGCTTATTATGACATGATAATCTTAACAAACTTTGACTCTGTTATTAATAGTAAATTTAGTAAGTACTTTAAAGTTAATATTAATAAGATGAACTTACTAGATATGAATACAGGAGATAATTTAAAGTATACCTTAGTATTTGATCCAACTACTTCTTTATATTGGAATAAAGATGACCATGAATCAGAAAGTTCAGAGGGAAGGACAGACTGGTTTACAAAAAATTTAATTACTTTAATTCCACAATATAATAGACAAGGGGAAAAGACTCCTAATTATATGGAAGTCAATGACTTTTATCTTCTTGCTGCTAAATTTGCAGAATTTGAATTATTAGAAGGTAATAGGTTAAAGAATGATAAAAATAATGAATACGGCTTTGATTATTTTAATAATAATTCTGTAGAAAGATTCCAATGATATTTAGAGAATATTAAAAAATCTGTAAATAAAGAAATTGGATCTTTGCCATCTTTAGCTACATATTTTGGGGATGTTTATGATAAAATTTTATCTATTGATAAATTTATAAATGAATCTGAATATAATATAGCTGAAAAAGAACGTAATTCAGGAAATTCTTTTATAACTTTTATGACACAAGTTATTAATAATAATTTTGGGTCTTCTTATTCTATATATAACACAGATGGTACATACGTTACACAAGAGATGTATCAACAAGATTTTAATTCTATAAGAGTGCAGAGTGCATTATTTTCTGCAATGAAAATAAATTATATGGATAAATCTTTTTACGATTTAACAGATGCTAAAGAGTTAAAAAGATTTAACGATCTTTTCCCTAGTAATTTAGAAAATATTACAAATATGGTTGAAGCTATTGAAACTAAAGCTGTAGACTATATAAAAATTAATAAATATATAAAAGATAAAACTGGTATACCTATGACTAGAAATTCATTAATAACTACTATTAAGGATATGTCTATGAATATATATGATGGTAATCCAGTTACTGGGTATAATTTTAGATTGGACTTAGAAAAATTAATTACTTATGGGTTAAATAAAGATTTTAGTTCAGATAACTTTAGAGAATCTGTAGAACAATCTTCAGGACGAAATGTTAACTTTGATTCAACTGTAAAAGATATTATACCTGAAAGTATTAAGCAGCCTTTATTTATAGCTTTAAAAAATGCTTATTTAGAAAATTTTACTGTTAAAGCTGTAATGAATGTTAATACTTCTAAAGACACTACTTTACCTACATTTAAAGTAGGAAATTTAACTTACAAAGATACTGAACTATTTGATCTTAGAAGACAGCATGAACGTGAGACTAGTGGTCTATTATTTAATAGTTTGCTTATTAGAGACGATCCTGCTATTGTAGGAACTTCTACTAAATTAGAAGTTGTAGGAGCTAAACGTTCTAAAATGTATGACGAATTAACTCCTATAGAACAATTTACATCAGATTTTAAATATGACTTTATTACAAATGCAGTCAATAATAATAAATTTTCAGTTATCATAGGTAACTATTCTGATAAAAGTACTATTCTTGCAAAAGTTATTAGTGGAGATTTTATCTTAAATAAAGAAGAAAGAAATGTTACTATTCTCAAGGAAGATATAGATAATATATTAGAAGCTGTTAGAGTTCAGGGATATTCTTTTTATGGTGATACTTTAAAATCAGTTTTTAATGATTATAAAAAAGTATTTGATGCGTTAGGAATTAAACATAAAATAAATCCTAATAATCTTAGTATGTTAAATACTAATACTTCAGAAGTTAATAGAATACTTACTAGTTTAACAACTAAAGAAAGAAGTCCTATTATTGAGTTAAATAGTAGATTATCTAAAATACCAGTAGATTCAAGACCTAAAGTTGCTTTAACAGAAGAGCTACATTATTCTAAATATGCAGACGGCACATTTTTAAATAATTTTCTTATTGATAATTTTATTATATTTAGTGATTCTGATAAAAATGGATTATTTCATAATGATTTTGTTAAACAGAATGAAAGAAAATTCTTAGAAAAGTTTTCCAATAATGTAGGAAACAGTGAAGTAGATTTAGGGTTAGATACTAGAAAAATAGATAAAGTTTTAACTACATTTAATCTTACTAGTGAAAATTTTAAGGACTCAAGTGGAAAAATAAATTATAATAGTGTAACTTTGTCAGAAGGTGAATTAAATCCTCTAATTAAAAAATGAATGTGAACGAATGCTCTTTTTAGAAATGAATATTTATTTATTTCTACTAAAGGAGAGTATATGCATCCTCATAAACAAAGAGGACTTAATTCTAGGTTTGGAAAAACTATAGACAATGATTATAAAGATTCATATTTTTCTGAAATGTCTGGAAGATTATCTTCTATGGCAAAGAGAAATGTGACTAATACAGCTTCTGTAGAACTACCTGTAAGACATTCAAAAGGAGGTATTCCAGATGATATTAATGTAGCAGCTATAGAAGATTTTAAATCTGATATTTATACTACTTCAGGATATTCTAAAAAAGGACAAGATGCTCATGACGGTTCTTCTTTTTTAGATTATACATATAGTAAAATGCTTGATGAATCTTTTCCTGGGAAAGGATATTCTGGAACAAAGAAACAGTTTGGTACTTTAACTACTCCTAATGGAGTTACAATTAAAAAAGATGCTGAATCTGTAATAACTAACAATAGAATTAGAACTTCTGGAGAGATATCTTTTTTAAATAAAAAGAAGCAAATGTTAGGAATACCTATTGGGAACGAAGCATTGGAATATTCTTCAGGATCTTTAGCAGAGTATTATATTATAAAAAATGGAGAAAGACAAAAGGTTAATAGTATTAAAATTTTTAACAATGAAGGTAAAAACTTTGTAACTTTAAATTATTCTCCAAGAGTAAAGTCTTCTGATGGAACTTTTACTTATGGAAAAGCAGTTGACTTAGCTCCTGTGGAAGTAGATACTTTATTTGATATATGACAAGCTATAGGAGCAGAATTTTCAGTAGATGCTGATGGAAACTTCAATGAAGAGTCAAATGAAAAGCTTTATGATATTATAATAAATACAAATGAGGGCATTTTAAAAAATAAAATGATCCATGTTTTATCAAATCATACTGCACTAAAAGCAGGAGCTGCAGGATTAAATGGAAGACATTTATGAACTGAAGAGGGTTCTTTATTATTTTCTACTTATAAAAGTAGATTTATGGGTCCTCAGTTAGATGCTTCTCATGAAGCAGATGATTCTGAAATTAAAGAAGTTTCTCAAGTAATTTCTGCTTTATCTCAAGGAGGATTTACATCTGACTTAGCTAACGAAGTTTATTCAGATATTGCTAGAATTATTAAGCAGTCTATGGATAAATATGTTAAATTATTAAAACCTGGAAGAGAAGATAGAGAAAAATTATACAGAATATTAAGTAATAAATTTATTTCTAGCATAAGAAGATCTGATAGAGAAGAAGTTACTAAAGCTATTATTGATTCTTTATTAGCAAATAATGTAAGAATACCTTTTAGTAATCAAAATTTTTATAATTTATTTGTTAGAGAAATTGTTACTACTTTAAATAATGAGTTTATTTCTAGACACTATTCTGGTATGGGAGGTGTTCTTATTCCTTCTCATGGAATATTTCAAGTATATGATGTTTATCAACCTGAAATTGTTTCTGAAAGTGGAGAAATTATTGAGCCAGCAAAATGGATAGTAAAAACTAAAGAAGATTTATATAAAGAAGCTTTAGATAGACACTCTCTTGAAGGTAGGGCTGCTTTATCTAATGAACAGATAGTAAATGATTATATAAATGAAGTATTGCCAGATTATAGAACTACTGTTGATAAAATTGAATTAGGGGATACAGTTAAATTATATGGAAAAATAGAAACCTTAGATACAGCTGAGAAATATTATAATTTTAAGAACAGATTTAAGAGTAATCCTAGTACTACAGCATTTAAAGTTGTAAGTAAAGCTAGAGATTTAAAACCAACTCTTCATACATTTTCTCAGAATGTTACACTGTATGATGCTAATAATGAACCTTATACTTGAGAATTAACAAAAAATACATTCGATTTACAACCTTTACAGTTATTATATAAATCTAGTTTAAACATTTTAAATGAAGAAGAAACAGCAATAATAGCTAACTTAAATAGCTATCTTGATTCTATAGGTAATCCTGCTGATACTGAAACGTTTTTAAGGGCATGGTTACAAAGAGACTTAGAATTACTAGAACATGATTTAGTAATGAGGGATATAAGTTCGAATGAATCTTTTGCTGACTTTTTTAAGAATGATGATGTTCTTAAGGATGTTATATCAGATGTGATAGATTCTTACAAACCTGGTAATATGTCTACTCCTATTTATAATCTTTCTTTTAGGGCAGCTGAGATATCAATGGGAGATATTTACAAAACTAAATTTGGCAAAGAAGATTCAACTTCTATGGCATATATAAAAAGTAAAGGTTATGAATATTTTGCAGATAAATTAAATAGCTTATATGATACTACTGATGAAACAGAAGCTGATATAAAAATTATAACTGATGATATTAGTACGCCAATTTATATTAAATTTGTAAATTCAAATAGCGGAGGTAATGAAGTTAATTTACGACTTGACCCCGATGTTGATTATGATTTAGTAGCAAGATATGATGAATTAGGAAATCGTTTATACACTATTCCAGATCCAAATAATACTAGAATAAAAAGTGTTGGAGAAAAGGAAATAATAGAAATCAAAATAGGTAATTTAAAGAAAGATAAGACTATTCTAAATAAGAATGTGTCAGCAATTCAAAATAATTTAAAATCTATAATTAATTCCTTTAACAATGTTAAAGCTATTATTCCTTTAGGAAAAGGAGTTCTTGATACTGTTTATAACGAAGAAGCAAAAGTTACAACTGAAAAGGATGGTAGTAAAAAAACAAAAAAAGTAATAACTTCAGTAAATGTTGAAAGTATAGTAAGTGATGCATTTTCAGATTATACTGGTATTCCATTATCAACAATTAAAACCGATAATAAAAACTGGTTTAAAGATAATAAAAACCTTATTTTAAATAGAATTGCAAAAACTACTTATGCATCTTGAGAAAAGTCTCATGATGTTGTAGCTTCTCGTATACCATCACAGTCTATGCAGTCATTTATGCCTATGAAAAATATAGCATATATGCCAGGTGGATCTAATGATGTATATGTAAGTATTCATCAAATATTTTTACAAGGTTCTGACTTTGATATTGATAAAGCTTATATACTAGGAAATGGATATTCTAACAGAGGTAAAATTGACTTATGAACAAATTTAAGTAATTATTCAAATACAGATCAATTAACTGCTCTAATGAATTTACCAGTACCTAATCAAACTACTTTAGAAATATCTAATACTATAGAAATAGAGACAGATCAAATAATAGATTCTGAACTTATGAGATTATATAATTCAATAAGTCAGAGTGTTGCAGGTAAAGACATTTCTTATGAACTTCCAGCTGAAACAATATCTTTTATTAATTTATTTATGAGAAGAATAGATAAAATTAGTAAAAGTAAAACACATAATTTATATCTTCCAACAGAAAATGTAAATATGCCTTTTGAAGTTTTAACTAATTTAATTAATAGCCACAATAGCTATAACGATTATTTAAATAAAAACCATGCTGTTAAAAATTCAGTGGTACATAATATTAGTAAAATAATATCTTCTCCTAGTAATCAAATACATGCTAACACTCCTGTAACTGTTGATAATTTACATAATGCTGCTAATAAAGCTTCTGCTAAATATGCTGAATATTTAAATAGAAAAACTGGAGATAATGACCTTTCATCTTATGATATGATGTCTTATTATCAACAACAATTTAATGCTTCAGTAGGTAAAGATGACGTGGGAATTGCAGCTAATGGATTAAAAGGATTATTTGCTTTAACTTCTTATTATAATAATTATTTTAAAAATAAAATTCCTACTAAAGGAGCTTTAGGTATTGAACAAGTACTCAATACAAGCGGCGTTTCTATAGAATTTAATGATGGTGATTGGAATATTATTAAATTAAATGATAAAAGGATAGGACAGTTTAAATTTGTAGATAATGGAGAGAAAGATGTTTTAAGTTTATCTATTCAAATAAACGAAGATTATCAAAATAAAGGATATGGGCAGATTGTCCATATTATGGCTGCTGATTTAGCTAAAAAAGAATATAATAAAAATCTTTATTCTGACTATCAAAACAGTGAACAAGAAATACAATTATTACAATCTTTAGTTAAAAAAGGATACGCTGAACAGACAGGAAGTATTGGAACAGAATCTAAAGAGTTTCCTGGTACTTTTAATACTACAGAAAGAGCTTTTAGAATTAAAACTTCTGAGGAAATTAAAACTACAATTCCTATTAAAGGAGGAATAGATGTAAATAGATTAAGAACTAGTAATAAAATATTTAAAAAATCATATGATTTTGTAGATGATTTTGGAAATGAAATACATATTTCAATAGGAAGTATATCTGATATAGTTATAAGTAGAGGGCAAGAATTGGCTTTAAAAGAAATTTTAGGTCCAGAGTATAGTAAAACATTAAACAATGCTGCAGTACTAATGAGTTCTTTTACTTCTGCTGCAACAGATAATGCTAAAGAGCTTATTATGGCTAAAATCAATGCTTCTACTAAGCTTGCTTCTATGCACGCTTATATGATGGCATTAGGATTTACTTTAGATCAAATTGTTGAATTTATGACTTCAGAAACTTCTTCTTTAATTATTAATAAATCAACTGATAATATTTACTATGATGAAAGTCCTAGATCTATTACTGGCGTTATAGACAAACTTAAGGAGGATACAAACATAAATCAAGCACAGTTAAAAGTATTTGAAGCTATCTATAAAGATTCTAAAGAATTTACAGCTTTAACAGGATTTTTAGGTATTAATCAAAAAAGAAAAGCTGATACTTGAGAAATGTATAACTATTTAAATAAGTTTACTAAAGCTGTATCTGATGCAGAGTCTACTATATTAAAAGAGTATAAAAAAAATGTAGGCGATCTTAAAAAAGTAAATGTAGCTACTAATAGGGAGGTGACTATATCTAATCTCGGTGATTTAGATTTTAATACATTTTTTGATGTAATTATTAATGATAAGCCTTATCTTAGCAATGATAGAGAGTATATTAAAAATATATATGATGAAGTACAAAGCTATGTATTAAAAGACGATACTCCAAGAAAAGGGGAAACAGTAAAAATAATTGGAAACTTTGATCTTAATTTGTACTTATCTGATTCTGGATATCAAGCTGTAGTTAAAAAATACTATAACTTATTAAAAAGAACATTTAATATATTCGATATTGTAGAAGATGTTCCTCATTTTAGAGAAATGATTAATAGTTTAAAAATGTCTAATCATATGCTGGAAGTTATGGCTGCTAAATATAAATTTACTACTAAAACTTTAGCAGAAACAATTAAAAATCATTCTCATACCTTAGATAAGAATGGAGAAACTAAATATGTTGGAAAGAAAAACTTATTAAGGGGTTCTAATTATTTTGATGTAAAAACTACAGAGACATGATTGAAAACTGATAGAATGAGTAAATTTACTTTTAATGTAAGTAGTTTACTTAAACAAGCTAACATAGATGAAATAACCTTATATACAAGTGACTCTGCTATAAATAATCCTGATCAGGTAGAAGTAGTAAATCAGAATTCAGATTTTACTATTAGCCTAGATACTAATTATGGTATTGCTAATTTTAAGAGAGTTATGGAGCAAGTTATTTTACCTTTATTGCAAAGCTATGATAGTTCTGATATGACTAAAAATCTTAGAGTTGAAACAGTTAATAATTTATTTGGATTAAAAACTAATTCTATTATATCTGCATATTCATTAAAAGCTTTAAATTCACCTGTGGCAATACATCAATTTAATAGTCTTTTAAGTGCTTTTAATTCTTTGGATTCTAATATTCAAACAGAAGGAAAAATTAAAAATTCTTATGGCGAAGAATTAAGATGAAGAGACCTATTTTATATATACAATTTAGCTGTAAATAATGAAAGATATGGAGATAAGCGTTTAACTCCTTTGTTTAGAGACTATATAAAAGAAAAAGGTTCTCTCGCTCTTGACTATATTGAATTCTATTCTAAAGTAGATAATGGAGATGTTGATATATTTTATTATGATTTATACAATAGTCCAGAATATAATGATGCGAGTGTAGACAACTTAGTTGAAAAACAAAAAGAATTAAAAGATAAATACGAAGAAACACTTATAAAAGATATGCTAATTTACGCATTTCAAGAAAGAGGAGTATTAGATGAAGCAGGAACAGAAACAACAATAATCAATAATCCTGATTTTGTAATAGCTACAAATGTTCAAGGTAAGTATGATTCTTCATTTGTTAAAATGAGAGAGATATTAAGAAAAATAAATTTAGGTGGATTTGTAATAGAATTTAAGTGTTAATATGATTTGTAAATATATAATAAAATTACCTGGAGGATCGACTTTAGAAATAGATGCTGATTTCGGAACTCTTGACGTAACAGAACAATTGAAAGAGATGATTTCAACTATTCAAACAGCTGAACCATCTAAGAAGCATGAACTTGTAACTGACTTTGTAGACTACATTGTAGAGACAACTAGAGAAACTAAGTTAAATAGTTATGAGATTTCTAATATACTTGATAAAAATGAGGATAATGTTGAAAACGTTATTAAGGAAATAAATGATTATATTGAAAGAGGAGCTACTTATAATAATTTTTATAAAGCTTTAAGAAATCATTTATTAAAAAATCCTGGTTCTGAAATATATGAAAGGATGGGCGAGCTTATGGAAGCTCGTCCTCTTCCTTCCAAATTTAGAAAACTATCTGATTCAGATAAAATATTAGGTACAAGTACTTTAAATACTGAAATATATAGAGTAGGTTTACAAGTAAATGAAGCTAAGCATTTAGGATTATCTTCTACATTTTTAGAAAATATAGATTTCTTTTTAAGAATGATAAGAAAAAATGGTAATATTATACCTCCAGATACTAATGTATTATTAACTTTTTCTAATGAATTTGGTTTAAAATCTACTAATATAGGAGAATATTCTTTCTTTAAAGCAGGTAATCCAGGTTCTTTATTTCTAAGTATTTTAAAAAGAGCAGGTAGTAAATTAAATGTAATAGATTTAAATGCTATATTAAGAGAGAATAACTTATCTGAAGTACAGAATGCGGCTTCTTTTTTTGATAATGTAGATAATGATACTTTAGTGCCTTCTCCATTTGAAACATTGTTAGAAAGTAAATTTAATAACAAAGCAGTATCTAATATTATTAGATTAATTTCTGATAGTATTATTCCAAATTCTGAAAGTTTATATAGTGTAATTAGAAGCATTGTCAAAGATTTAAATCCAAATACTTATGGATTTAATAAAACACAAGAAGCTATATTACAACAACAATTTTTAGATAGAGAGAAAAACTTTAATAAAGAATATATTAGAGATAGAATTATTGCTGAAGCAGAGTTCTTAGAAATTTTTAAAAGACCTAATCCTGACGATCCTACTGATACAGTAAAAGATAAAGATAATTATTTTTCTGAAATGATTAAGCTTGATTCAGTAAATTATAATTATGTTAAACAACAAGTTGAAGCAGGTAAAGATTTACTTATGGTGCCTTTTACTAGTAAGGCTACTAATAAAACTCACTATAATCCTTATGTTATAACTAAGATATATTATAGAAAAGATGGAGTTTATATTGAAGCTTTATATAAAAAACAAGATGGAACATATGATACTTTTAGAAGAGAGTACTTAGTAGGTGATGATATATTCATTAGAAAAAGAGAACAACCTTTATATGAGTATCAAGAAGATGTGGAAATATATCCTAATGATAATACTGTTTATGTAAACAATAATTATAAAGAATTATCTAGAAATGATATACAAACATTAACTAAAACTTATATACAACCAGGAGATACAACTAACAAAGGAATGGTTGTAGGAGTTTATCCTGCGTATGTTTTAGTAGAGAAAGGTAATAAGTTAATTAAACAATTATATTCTGAAATAACTGGATTTAATTCCTCTAAATTAGCTCAAATAAAGGATTCTAATCCTTTAAACGAATTTGATTATAATGCTTATACTAGTATAAATGATGTAGAATTAATTTCTGAAGGAGATATTATAGAAGATCCTACATCTAAAAGAAAAGGTATAAAAGCTTTAGTGGTTTATAAAAATGAAAAAAATGTCTTTATAACTGTAGGTAATAAGGATAATCAAAACAAGAAATTATTAGCTATCCCAAAACAGTTACTTAAAGATACTAAATCTAAAGCCTGGTTTCATTCATATGCATCTTTTACAGCAAAAGACAAAGCAAATATAATAAATAATATGGATATTAGAGGCAGATCTAGAGCAACAATGTCTTCATTTGTGGATTCTTCACAAGCTAGAAAAGGAGATTATGTGCAAGGATTATATAACGGTAAAAAAGTGTATGGTCAAATTGTTTCTGATGTAAGTAATAAAGCTGTTATTTTAGATGATAATCCCTCAAATGCATATGCTGTAATTGATTATACGGACATTATAGATCCTCAATTCTTCACTACTAGAGACTTATATTCTGAATATGCGTTGTCTATTATAAGAATGAATGCTTGAAAAATAGAACCACAGTTAGCATCTCAAGGAGATTCTGATAATATGTTAGCAGAAGTTAGGTATGTAGTTCCAATTGATACAGATGAAGAGACTTTAGTATTTATGCCTAATGGATATGCTAATATTGGAAGTTATGAAGATACTACTACTGACTTAAAAGAAGGAACTAAAGATATAACTAAGTATGTTATAAATAAACTATACGAAGGACAAGTAGGTCTTAAATTATATGTAAATAGAAAAACAGCTGGCAGTAGATCTTATAAAAGAGATACTACTGGAACAAGAGAAATAATTGGCTTTGCTGATATACCTATGTCCGAAAAATTAAAAATAGATTTTCTTAAGAAAGGTGTTTATTTTACTATAGTTGAAAATAATAAACCTTCTGATAATATTTATAGGATTATGGATGTTGAGGGTGATAAGATTATAGCTCATTTAAATAAAATTAATAATGCAGGAGAGATTTTAACAACCGAAAGAGTGTTTTATAAAAATGATTTACTTCAGGATAAAATTACCCAAGGAAATGAAGTTAGAACTCCCAATGGTGCTATTTTTAATTTATATCTTCAAACAGATAATAGTAAAATGAATGCTTTAATTAAAGCTGCTAATAAAAATTTAGAAGATTCTGACTTAATGAATTATGCCGGAGTTCAAGATTTAATCAATAAAATGAATAATATTTTTTCTAGTTTTGGAATAGATGTTAAAGTAGATCATACAGGCGAAGGATTTGAAGATTCTCAAAGAGCTAAAATAATGACATCTCCAAATGAAGATGGAACTTTAAATACATCAATTATACTAGATGGTAAGAAAGGTGCTAAATATGATTTAATTCATGAGAATTTACATATTTTCTTAACACTTTTAAGATATTCTGATTATTCTACTTATGAACAAGCTATAGAAGCTGTTATAGGAGAGGTGCCAGATGGAGTTGACACGGCTACACAACGTATATCATCTTTATTAGAGAGGGAAGAGAAATTTGTTAGAAAAATAGTTAGTGCTGTAAGACTTGGATATTCTACAGATTTTTTAAATGAGTCAGAACATATAGTAATGAGAGAGTTATATAATGTTATAAAAAGTATTAATCCTGATTTCAATATAGATTTAGGAGCTGCAGTACAAAATCCAACTATATTACTTAATAAGTCTTTAAAAGATATATTTAATTATAAAACTGATATATCCTCACCTTATTATAATCAAAGATTAATTGATTCAGAAGCAGCATTTAGAGAGTGGACAGATACTAAAAAAGTAGTGATAAAATGTAATTAATATGGGATGTTTTTATTATAAGAGAGAAAAAGGAAAATGAGTACAATATGATTCACAAGCAGATATGTACGAAGATTTTCTTAAAGAAACTAGTCAGTTAGATAGTAATTCTATTTTTAGTTCTGATGAAGTTATTGAGAGTACAAAAAAGGCAATATATAAAGCAAATACTCCTTTAGAATATCGTAATGCGGATATAGAGACACCAAGAGAGTTTGTTACTAAACCTCATGGAGAATTATTTGGGTCTATTAATGTTTTAAAAGGACAAAGTAGGCTAGCTCCTGAGTTTATTAGAGAAAACTTAGTTTTAGAATTTGTAAAAAGACACATAGGTGATTTAAAATATAAACATATAGGAGAGTATTCTGAAGAATATTTAGAACTTGTTAAAGCAGACCCCATGTTTAATGAAGGTTTATATCAAAATATGTCCGATGCTGAGAAAAATAATCTAATTTTACCTTTACTTACTGAAGTTGAAGATCAAATTAGAATCGAAGAAGCTACTAAAGATTTTGGCATAGAGATGTCCAATTGACTCCAATCTTTGTTAAAAGATGATGTAGATAAGTTTGAAAGAGACTTTAAAAAATTCTATGATGATAATCCAGATATTTTTGGAGACTCAGTAGAGTCTGAAGTTTGAAGAGATAAAATTAGATCTATGTTACAAAGTATATCTGATAAATTAGAAGGAGAACCTATTACAGATATTTATTTAGTATCATTACCTAGTAAAACAGGTATCAGCCTGAAATCTAGGATAGGTATACTTACAGTAAATACATCTGGAGTTGCCAGTATATATGATTTTAGAGTATCTAAAAGAGCGTTTGAAGATTGGGATGATTCTAAAACATTAACATATGATTGAGAACTAGGTCTTAAAAGGCAGTTATTAGGTCAGCATATAAGTATAGATAACACTCGTCTATATATTATACCAATAGAATTTAGAGATTTAAAAGATATAAATACTTTAAATTTTTCTGGACCTAAACAAAGAACAGGTATTAGTAAATCAGGACTAGCTCCTGGTGGACAAATAACTAATATAGCAGAGATATTATTACCAAGAAAAATAAAACCTTTATATAATCCAAATAAAATAAAAGATTTTAAAGATAGTTTAAATAATTTATTTTTTCCTGATTATAAAATTAGAACTGAAATTGAGGACAATGACTTGGATCTAATAATGGAAAATGCTAAGAAAAGATTTGAAAAAACTGGAGTATTTAAAAAATACAATGCTTTCCGAGATATTGAGAATCTTCCAGAAGGTTGAATAGAAGAAGATACTAAAAATCAAACTGCAGAAGAAGCTGAATTAAAATTTAGATCTAAAATGGCTTTATATGTTAATCATGTAAAAGCTCAAGAAGGAAGAGGAGTAACTATAGTTAAAGATGCTGTTATATCAGCATTAGCAACTCAAGAAAATATTAGAACTTCTAAAAAATCTGGAAAAAGAGATATTATATTGAACCATTTACTTATAGAATATTTAAATGATGATTGAGAAGTATTAGAAGGTATTAATGAAGCTACTTCTTTAGGAATTATCCCAATGAGAAATACAAAAAATGGAATAATTAATATCTTTAATTTATCTGTTAATAATTTTACAGCTAACTCCGAAATAAAAGGTTTAACTTATGGAGACGTAGATATGCTGAAAGCAATGTATTTTGTTAATGAATTTAAAGATGTTCTATTGGCAAATGGAGCTTATAAATTAGGAGAGATAATTACTTTTAATACACGTAGTGGGGAAAGTGTTTATAGACCAGCAGCTACAATTCTTTCTAATTTTCATAAAAGAATGCGTTCTCAAGGTATGGGAGATAAAATAAAAGTTAAAGAATCAGATTTATTAGGAACTGAAGATTTAACTCTTATGAGTGTTCAAACTGTTCTTAGAAATTATGTAGGTAAACATTCCGAAAAAGTACAAGGTATATTTGGACTTTTAGGTGATAAACAACTAAATGAAATTACAAGAGACAGGTTGGCAGAGGTAAGAAATAAGTTTCTGGACGTATTTCCTGAGTATAAAGAAAAGGAAATAAAAGATGAGCTTAACTTTGATGATCAATTAGAAGTATTGTATGCTTTACTGCAAACAGCTATTTTATCTAAAGAAGGTATAAAAACAGAAGCTGACTTTCAAGACTTAACAAAATTAGGTTTGGAAGCTGGAGATTTTAGAAGTTTATTATCTGCTATATATACTAAAGATGAACAAATTTATACTAAAGCTGGGAAAAGAATTCAAGGAGTGGTTGGAGGTTTAGCTTGAACTACCCCAGAGTGAGTACAGTCTAAAGATCTTAGACAAATTAACGGGCTTATATCTACAGGTAACTCTGCCATTGGAGAAAGGATGGCTAAGTTTAATAATAAAATGTGGAAATATACTGATGATTTCTATAAAAGTATAGGATACGGAAGAATAAAACAAGTTACATGAGGGGAAACTCAATCAATACATGCAGACTTCTTTATTACTGATGAACATGGTAAAGTACACAAAGATTTTAGAACTAAAAATCCTTATAAAAATGACGTAGAAAATGCTTTAACAGAAGAACAAAGAAAGTATTTAAAGAAAGCATTATTTATGATTAATATATACGCTCAAGGAGTTTCAGAAGAGGCAGTTAAAGATATTAATCCTGATAGTCTAGATTCTATAATGTCTATAAAGAAATTTAAGAAAGCTATAGAAGATGGTACATATTTTGAAATGCCTTTAATAAGAAGAGAAGAGATAACAAAATATAAAAGACTCTTTACAGGAATGGGAGAATGGTGAAGTACCTTCAAAGATAGATTGACAGATATCATAGACCCAAGACAACTTTCTCAATATGATATAACTAATATCGAAGCTCAAAAAGTAGGATTTTTTGAAATGTATGATGCTTATGGTTCTCAATCAAAAGAGATAAAAGCTAAAATGATTGATGAAAATACTGTTGATTATTATGAATTTAACTTAGACACCATTGCTCATAGACTTGCTTTCTCTAAAATTAGAAAACAAACTTTTGATATGATTCTTCCTACTATTAATGCCTATATGTGATGGATAAAATTAATGGGAGGAAAACAAAATAAAGATGTTTCTAAACAATTAGAATACATTATAAATCAAGTCAAATTAGCTGTTTTTGATGAACCTTTAATTGGAGACGAAGAACAAACTATAGCAAAAGGAATAGCTTTTGCTAAGGAAGTTTCTACTGTAGCTATGCTTGCTTTTAGACCCGCTCTACTTGCAAAAGAGTTAACAATAGGAGTTCTTAGAAACTTAACTGCATCTGCAACTGGTTTATATGGTGAGTTCGGTGAAAAAGAAATGACTAAAGCTTATACAAAATTAATTACTATTAATAAAAAATTCACTAATGAATTTAATATGATTCAAGAGCTTAATCATTTGTATAGAATAGCTAATATGGATATTTCTACAGTACCTAAAAAAATTCAACATGATAGACACGGTATTGCTAGAGGAGCTGGAAGATGAATGTTTGCTACTTCTACAGCAGCAGACTACTATAATCGTATGGCTATAATGTTAGCTAAAATGATAAAAGACGGTTCTTACGAAGCCCACTCTATGAAAGATAATGTTTTAGTTTATGATCCAAGAAAAGATAAACGATTTGAATATTATCTTAAAGAAAGAGATAAATATAAGGATAAGGATGGTAATTTTACTAATAAGAAAGGTGACTCTAAATTTAATGAGCAACGCAGTAGATATGTATTAATTGTTAATCAAATGAATAAAGAGTACGCTATTACTGGAGGTAAACAAATTACAGAAGCTGATTTAATTGAAAAAGCTTATACTCAACAAGAAAGAGACTCAATAAAAGCACAATCTGACTTGATGTATGGCTCATATGATAAAGACTCTCAAGCACAAGCACCTAATACTTTATTAGGAATTGCTTTTATGCAATTTATGACATACTGACCTTCAAAGATGAGGTTTTGATTTGGTAAAACTATAAAAGCTGAAGACTCTGCTGTAGGAAAATATGAACATGCTACTAGAAAAGATACTGAAGGTAATCAAATTTTAGGTCCTGACGGAAAACCTATTTATCTTTATGTAGACTACATAGAAGAACCTGATGGAACCATTAGAAGAGAAGAAGTTGAATATGAAACTGATGAAAAACTTATTGCATGAAATGGAACTGTTCAAGAAGGATTATTTTATTCAGTAGCTTATACTATGCAAGATATAGTGCGAGGAAATTGAGATGAAGTAAAAGGTAATAAACTTAGAAGAAATAGAACGTTATTTGCTTTAGGTGATGCTGTATTTATTTTCCTCTTATTGGGAATAATAAAAGCAATCTTTGAAAATTTAAAACAAGAAAACGGAAGAGATTCTCTATCAGGAGAAGCTTTACATTTTATGGATACTGTAAATAATAAAGTATTGAATGAATATAATGTTTGAGACAATACATTTGGAGCTATAAAAACAGAGCCTTTGGTTTTATCATGGGGACAAAGAGTTGGTCAAAATATTCAATCAGCATTTAATGGAAATAAAACTCTTAAAGAGATTTTAGCATATAATGTAGGTATGTTTGAAGCGTTTAAAGAATAAGAAAAAAAAATAGCCGAATACGATTTTACTCGTACTCGGCTTTTTTATGCTCAAAAAAAAATAGGGAAGACTGCTCATTATGAGCGGTCTCCCCTTAAACAATTAAAATTAAAGTTATGTACAGACGGTCACAATGCCGTCTTTACTTCTTTCAACACTTCATGATCAAATAACTCTCTTTTACGACGTTATTATTATTCCATGAAGTGTTGTCTCAAAAGTATATTTGAATAGCTCTATGGCTAAATAAATTATATCTACATAGATATTTTACATACTTTTGATATTAAAAAATTGATTTTTTAAATCTTTGAGCTTAAAATAATAATTTCGTATATCTTGATCAGAACATTCTTCTTTTGCTACTTTTATCAGCAATTTATAATATTCTTCTTCTATTTCATCTTTAAGTTGAGAATTCTCTTTTATAAGCTGTTCGGATAACCTTTTAGCTTTGTATAAATAATTTCTCATTTTCAATTCTATTTACAGGTATAAAATAAGCACTGCTTCCAGTAAATTCTTCTTTACCTAAAGCTAGTATTGCTTCTTCTTTAAACCAGTCATATTCCATATAATCTTGAGAGTCTGGCCACCTGACTAATATATACAAATCTTCAATCATAATACTATCTATATATTTTGTGTATCTTTTTTCAAATTCTTTTTCTGAATCAAAATCCAACTCTCTATCAGCTCCTGATTCTGCTAATTCAATATATATTTCTTCTTCATAAATATCATACCAATCTTCAAATGATAGTATTGTAAAGGTAGTTGCCATAATTATTAATGTTCAATTAAATATCTGTATTGAACAAATCCTTTAAAATTATTACACCAACCTAAAACAGTATTGTCAAACTGTGCTGAAATTTCATAAGTATCATCTGTAACTAAATCAGTATTCCAATTTGCATTGGATTTTCCTTTAATAAAAGTGTAATATTCTTCCTCACTCATAGCCCTTGCACAATGCTCAAATGGACTCATGTGATGTGATGATAGTAGACTATCATAAAGTTTTATATCTTTTTCATAATCAACCTTTCCATCAAAAGTCATATAAGACAACCTTGCGCACCTTGCAGTAGAGACTTTTAATTTTGCTTCTTGATAGTCAGTAAAGGATGGGTCAGGATTATTTTCTACATTATAGAAATAATCTCTCAGTTCCCCATCAGATATTTTATCTCCAAAAGGAATATGCCATTCTCTAGCTTCTAGTTTTTTAGGAATAGATTCTTTATAAGCATCCCACATAGCTTCAGCTAAGGCTTGCATATGAATTTCTGCTTGAG
>CAZIGN010000015.1:8170-29581 GCA_964538805.1 uncultured Lachnospiraceae bacterium | reverse complement strand
AGAGTATAGGAATAATTTTCATCTTTTTTATATCTTTTAATCTTCAAAATAATCTCCTTTAAAAAAATCATAAATCCAGATAAATTGGTTTACGAGCTACAAAAACATTGTAATGTTTAAAACCTGCATCTTTTGCTAAAAAACCTGCATAATCTAGTTTGTTTCCAAGAAAATCTACAGAGTGAGAATCAGAACCAAGAGTTAATAATTCTCCACCTAATTCTTTGTAACGCCTTATTATATCTACAGAAGGGTTAGTAAAGTTCAAGCCTTTTTGAAACGCTCCGGTGTTGATTTCGATTCCCTTTCCCATATTTATTAGTTTTATAAGTATAGAATCGAGAATATCTTTATAATCTTTATAATAATAACCATCATCTTTATTAGGGGCATATCTAATAACATAATCAAGATGGCCGTATACATCAAAATCATTAATATAATCTAAGTTATTAAGAGTTGCTAAGAAATATTCACTAAGAGCAGAAATCTTGCTTCTTTTTTCGAAAAACTCTGGATAATAGGGATCTTTTCTGTTTGCAAGGTGAGAAGAACCAATAACAAAATCAAAATCATAAAGTTTTACAAATTCTTTTATTCTTTTATCTAAATAAGGTTCTAAACCAATTTCAACACCTATAATTAGATTTATATCTTTTTTGTACTTTGCTTTTAAAAAATTCAGTCTTTTAATATATTCATCTACATTTAAAGAAAACATAACCTCTTCACCCGGAAAATCAAAGTCTTGATGATCAGTAATCGATAAATATTGCATTTTTAATTCTATAGCCCTTTTTATCATATATTCAACGGGTGCTAAAGAGTCGCTTGAAAACCTTGTGTGTGTGTGAGAATCAGAGTACATAATAGGGTCCTTTCTATAATAAATGTATGTAAGATAAGTAAAGTTTTAATTTTTATAAATACAATAATAATTCATGAAAAGGATAAAGTCAAACCAGATAATACTTTAAATATTAATAGTTATATTTTAAATAATACAAAAAAATAAGCTGATTGCCTAAAAAATAATATATAAAACAAAATTATACTTGATATTTTGTTTTATATTAGGTAAAATACACCTAGTTAGATTTTAATTTAACAATCGATTTATAAAAAATTTCAGGAGGAATAAAAATGGCAGTTAAAGTTGCAATTAATGGATTCGGACGTATTGGACGTCTTGCATTCAGACAAATGTTTGGAGCAGAAGGATATGATGTAGTAGCAATCAATGATTTAACAAATCCTTCAATGTTAGCACATTTATTAAAATATGATTCATCACAAGGTAGATACGATGGACATACAGTTGAAGCTGGTGAAGATTCTATCACAGTTGATGGAAAGAAGATTGTAATTTATAAAGAAGCAGATGCTTCAAAACTTCCTTGGGGAGAAATCGGAGTAGATGTAGTACTTGAATGTACTGGTTTCTACGTTTCTAAAGCAAAATCACAAGCTCATATTGATGCAGGTGCAAAAAAGGTTGTTATTTCAGCTCCAGCTGGAAACGATCTTCCAACAGTAGTATTTGGTGTTAACGAAAACATCTTAAAAGCTGATGATACAATCATCTCAGCAGCTTCTTGTACTACAAACTGTTTAGCACCTATGGCTAAAGCACTTAATGATTTAGCACCAATTCAAAGTGGTATCATGGCTACAATTCATGCTTACACAGGTGACCAAATGGTACTTGATGGACCACACAGAGGTGGAGATTTAAGAAGAGCTCGTGCAGCTGCAGTTAACATCGTTCCTAACTCTACAGGTGCTGCTAAAGCAATTGGTTTAGTTATCCCTGCATTAAACGGAAAATTAATCGGATCTGCTCAAAGAGTACCAGTTCCAACAGGTTCAACAACTATCCTTACTTCAGTAGTTGAAGGTAAAGTTACAGTTGATGAAGTAAATGCAGCTATGAAAGCAGCATCTAATGCTTCATTTGGTTATACAGAAGAGCAATTAGTATCTTCAGATATCGTAGGAATCAATTTTGGTTCATTATTTGATGCTACTCAAACTATGGTTATCAACCTTGAAAATGGTACAAGCCAAGTTCAAACAGTTGCTTGGTATGATAATGAAAATTCATACACATCTAACATGGTTAGAACAATCAAATATTTCGCTGAATTAGCTTAATTATTTGTTAATTTAAATTATTGGTCCTAGCTGGGTCCGGTCTCGAGGATCGGACCCAGTTTTTAAAATCATGAAAATATTTGGGTGGTTATAAACTTACCCAGAAATGGAGAATATATGTTAAATAAAAAATCGGTTGATGATATAAATGTACAAAGTAAAAGAGTTTTAGTTCGTTGTGATTTTAATGTACCTTTACAAGAAGGAAAAATCACAGATGAAAATCGTCTAGTAGCTGCGCTACCTACAATTAAAAAATTAATTAAAGATGGTGGAAAAGTTATACTTTGTTCACATCTTGGAAAACCAAAGGGAGTTGCAGTTAAAGAATTGTCTCTAGCTCCAGTTGCTGAAAGATTATCAGTGTTATTAGATAAAAAAGTTGTTTTTGCAGCTGACGATGTAGTTGTTGGAGAAAATGCAAAAGCTGCTGTAGCTGCAATGAATGATGGAGATGTTGTTCTTCTAGAAAACACTCGTTACAGAGCAGAAGAAACTAAAAATGGGGAAGCATTTAGTAAAGAATTAGCTTCACTTGCTGATGTATTCGTTAACGATGCATTTGGTACAGCTCACAGAGCACATTGTTCAAATGTTGGTGTTACTCAATTTGTTGAAACAGCAGTAGTTGGATATTTAATGCAAAAAGAAATTGATTTTCTTGGTAATGCAGTTAACAATCCAGAAAGACCATTTGTTGCTATCTTAGGCGGATCAAAAGTTTCTTCAAAGATTTCAGTTATCAACAATCTTTTAGATAAAGTTGATACTTTAATTATTGGTGGTGGTATGGCTTATACTTTCTTTAAAGCACAAGGCGGAAACATTGGCAAATCATTACTTGAAGAAGATTATGTAACATACGCAAAAGAGATGATAAAAAAAGCTAAGGAGAAGAATGTAAACTTACTTATTCCTGTTGATTCAATTGTTGCAAAAGAATTTAAAAATGATGCAGAAAGCAGATTAGTAGATGGAATTAATTTTGCAGATGATGAAATTGGTTTAGATATCGGACCTGCTACTTGTAAGTTATATAAAGATGCTGTTAAATCAGCAAAAACAGTTGTATGGAATGGACCAATGGGTGTATTTGAAATGTCTAATTTCGCAGCTGGAACAATCGCTGTTGCAGAAGCTTTAGCAGATATTGATGCTACTACTATAATTGGTGGTGGAGATTCAGCAGCGGCTGTAAACATTTTAGGTTTCGGTGATAAAATGAGTCACATTTCAACAGGTGGTGGAGCATCTCTTGAATTTTTAGAAGGTAAAGAATTACCAGGTGTAGCAGCAGCAAACGACAAATAGAAAAGAGGGTATTTTAAATGCGTAGAAAAATTATAGCAGGAAACTGGAAAATGAACAAAACTCCAAGTGAGACTGTTCTTTTGATAAATGAACTAAAACCTTTGGTTGCTAATGACAATGTAGATGTAGTATTTTGTGTACCAGCTATTAGTATTATTCCAGCATTAGAGGCAGCAAAAGGAAGTAACATTAATATCGGAGCAGAGAATATGTACTACGAAGAAAGTGGCGCATATACAGGAGAAATTGCTCCTAATATGCTTACAGATGTTGGTGTTAAATATGTTATAATCGGACATTCTGAAAGAAGAGAATATTTTGGTGAAACAGATGAAACTGTTAATAAAAAAGTTCTAAAGGCATTTGAACACAATATTACTCCTATTGTTTGTTGTGGTGAAACTCTAACACAAAGAGAACAAGGCGTTACCATTGATTATATTAGACAACAAATAAAAATTGCTTTTTTAAATGTTTCTAGTGAACAAGCTAAGACAGCAGTTATTGCTTATGAACCAATTTGGGCTATAGGAACTGGAAAAGTTGCAACTACTAGTCAGGCTGAAGAAGTTTGTGCAGCAATTAGAAAATGTATTTCTGAAATATATGATGAACAAACAGCACAGGCTATTAGAATTCAATATGGCGGAAGTGTAAGTGCAGCATCAGCAAAGGAATTATTCTCTCAAGAAAACATTGATGGCGGTTTAGTTGGTGGAGCAAGTCTAAAAGCTGAATTTGGTCAGATAGTTAACTATTAATAGAAAATAATATTATCAATACAAAAAGAAAGGCGAAAGCCTTTCTTTTTGTATTGACTAAACTTATTCATAGTTTTATAATCAAAGCAATGCTTTAAAAATAGAAAGGGACTAAAAAATGAGAAAAAAACCTATTGTACTTATGATACTTGATGGATATGGATTAAATGATAAAAAAGAAGGTAATGCTGTTGCTAATGCAATTACTCCTAATATTAATGGACTAATGAAGGATTATCCTTTTGTTAAAGGTTATGCAAGTGGCATGGCAGTTGGTTTGCCTGATGGACAGATGGGTAATTCAGAGGTTGGACATATTAATATGGGCGCAGGAAGAATTGTTTATCAAGAACTAACAAGAATCACGAAAGAGATTATTGATGGCGATTTCTTTAAAAATGAAGGATTATTAGAAGCAATTAATAATTGTAAAAAGAATAATTCTGATTTGCATTTGTTTGGTTTATTATCAGATGGAGGAGTTCATAGCCATATCACACATGTTTATGGACTTTTAGAATTAGCTAAAAAAGAAGGCATAGAAAACGTATATGTTCATGCATTTTTAGATGGAAGAGATACTGCTCCTACATCAGGAAAAGAATTTGTAGCATCTTTAGTTTCAAAGATGAAGGAATTAGAAATAGGTGAAGTTGCATCTGTTACAGGTCGTTACTATGCAATGGATCGAGATAATAGATGGGATAGAGTAGAAATTGCTTATAATGCCTTAGTAAAAGGCGAAGGTGATATGGCTAGCGATCCTGTAAAAGCTATTGAAGATTCTTATGAAGAGGGTATTAATGATGAGTTTGTAAAACCAACAGTTATAACAAAAGATGGTTCACCAATAGCTAAAATAAAAGACAAGGATTCAGTTATATTTTTCAACTTTAGACCAGATAGAGCAAGAGAGATAACTAGAACATTTTGTGATGATAATTTTGATGGATTTGAAAGAGAAAAAAGAATTGAAACAACCTTTGTGTGTTTCACAGAATACGATGTTACTATAGCTAACAAGCTAGTAGCATTTAGTAAAGTTTCTCTAACTAATACTTTTGGTGAATTTCTTGCAGATAATAATATGACACAAGCTAGGATTGCTGAAACGGAGAAGTATGCACACGTTACATTTTTCTTTAATGCAGGAGTAGAAGAACCTAATAAAGGTGAAGATAGAATTCTAGTAAAATCTCCTAAGGTAGCCACCTATGATTTACAACCTGAGATGAGTGCATATGAAGTTAGTGACAAATTAGTAGAAGCTATTAAATCAGACAAATATGATGTTATTGTTGTAAATTTTGCTAATCCTGACATGGTTGGTCATACAGGTTTTATGGATGCGGCTATTAAAGCTGTAGAAGCAGTAGATGATTGCGTTGGAAGAGCAGTTTCAGCTATAAAAGAAGTTGATGGTACTATGTTTATATGTGCAGATCATGGAAATGCTGAGCAACTAGTTGATTACACAACTAACGAGGCATTTACAGCACATACTATTAATCCTGTACCATTTATATTAGTAAATGCTGATCCTTCATATAAGCTTAAAGAAGATGGTTGTTTAGCAGACATAATTCCTACCCTTATTGATTTAATGGGAATGGAAAAACCAGTTGAAATGACAGGAACTTCTTTACTGATTAAATAATAAAAAGTAAAACAATTATTGGAGGTTAAGCGTGAATATTAAAAAGATTATAGCGTTGTTGTTGGTTTTTGTTATTGCTAGTTCAATTCTTACAGCGTGTCAAAAAGTAGGAACTGATAAAAATAATACGACTTCAACGACTTCAAAAAACGTTCAAGAAGAATCTTCTACAAAAAAAGAAGAAATAAAAGAAGAAGTTATAGAAGTTAAGCTCATGGCAGTAGGAGACAATCTTATTCATGAGAGTGTAGTAGCCTCAGGTAAAAATGATGATGGTACATATAGCTATGATTTTATATTTGAGAACATTAAATCATATGTGCAAGAAGCAGATATATCAGTAATAAATCAAGAAACCATATTTGGTGGGGATGATTTGCCATTTACTGGATATCCTAATTTTAATACACCTACAAAGATGGGTGATACTTTAATTGACACAGGGTTTAATGTGGTTTTAAATGCTTCTAATCACTCAAGAGATATGGGACTATCAGGAGTGCTTAACGCAATTAATTATTGGAAGACTAAGCCAGAAGTTATGGCTTTAGGAATATATGAAGACAGAGCAAGTCAAGAAGTAATACCAATTATGGAAGTTAAGGGGATAAAATTCGCATTACTAAACTATACTTATAGCCATAACTGGGAGAGTTTTTCATCTGATATGGACGGAAGACTTAATATGCTTTGTGATTATAATAAAGATACTAGATTAATCGATTTTAATACAATCAATCCACAGGTTATAGAAGATATTAAAAAAGCTAAAGAACAAGCGGATGTTGTTATAGTTTTCCCACACTGGGGAAGTGAATACACATTCACACCTACTACTCAACAAGTTAATTTTGGAAAGCTTATGACTGAGGCAGGAGCAGATTTGATTATCGGTGCACATCCGCATGTAATTCAACCAGTTGAATGGATACATACGGATAACGGTAACAAAGCATTATGTTTTTATTCTTTAGGTAATTTTGTTTCTTCACAAGATTTATCGGAAGCTATGCTAGGAGCTATGGCAAGAGTAACATTTAGAAAAGAAAATGGCATAATAACTATAGATGAATCAAAAATTGGAGCAATACCAATTGTAACCCATTATGCGTATAAACCTGGTTATAATCCAGAATATAAAAGAGCAGCTTCTAAGATAGATTCAGTTTACCTGTTAGCAGACTACACACAAGAAAAGGCAAAAACACACGGAATAACACCTTTTTGGGGTGAAGTTTATAACAAAGATTTATTAGAAGGATGGGCAACTCAAGTACTTAAAGATTACAGAATGGACAAATAAATTCTTGCATATTAGAGTATATTATGCTAAAATCAATTTGAACTTTATGCTTGCAAATATATATTGCAAGTTGTATGCCTCGTTTTATAGGCAATGATAATGGAGGAATAGTATATGTTAACAACATTTTTAACAGTTTTATTGGTGATTGTATCTATAGCTTTGTCAGTTTTAGTATTACTACAAGAAGGTAAGTCGGCTGGATTTACTGGAAGTATTAATGGTGCTGCTGATACTTATTGGGGCAAGAATAAAGGACGTTCAATGGAAGGTGCTCTAGAAAAGTCTACTAAGTATTTAGGAATTGCATTCATGGTACTCTGCGTTATACTATATGCACTTAACGCATAGTCTTAACTTAAAGATTAAAGATTAAATTATAGAGTCGCCTTTATAGGCGACTTTTTAATATGAAAAAAAGTGAAGCTTTTTAAAAACTTAAAGACTAAAACTTGTATAATATGCTATAATATAACTTGTATGAGTAAACTTAGAATTGAAAGGAAGCATTTTAATGCTTAAGTGATTATGAATAAAGAATTATTTGAAAAAAGAAAAAAGATTATTGTAGAGTTGATAAATAGCAATGGTTATGTTCCAATGAAAGTTAAGGAACTTGCTATTTTACTTAATATACCAAAAGAAGAAAGAACGGAGCTTCTAGAAGTTCTAAATTCTCTTATAAGTTCAGGTAAGATAGGCATAACTAAAAAAGGAAAATATGAAAAGCTTAGCAATAAACTACAAACAGCTGTTATAATTGGAAATCAAAGAGGTTTTGCTTTTGCTAAAATCGAAGGCGAAGATGAAGACGTATTTATTCCTGAGAATGCAATGAAAAATGCTATGCACGGAGATGTTGTGCAAATAGTTATTAAATCAGAAAAAAAAGACGGAAAAAGAAGAGAAGGCGAAGTAATAAGAGTTATTGAAAGATCTGAGAATATTATAGTAGGAAGATATCAGAGTTCAAAAAGTTTTGGATTCGTGATTCCTGATAATAATAAAATAAATAGTGATATTTATATTCCAAAGGGCCAATCTCTTGGAGCTGTTGATGGCCATAAAGTTGTTGTAGAGATTACTAAGTATGATGGCAATGATAAAAAGCCTGAAGGTGTAGTAAAAGAAATAATAGGACACGTTAATGATCCAGGAGTAGATATATTATCAATTATAAAGAATTTTAATCTATCTATAGAATTCCCAGATACAGTATTAAAAGAAGTCGAAAGTATAAGTAGCGAAGTTTTAGCAGATGAAATAAAAGACAGAGAAGATTTAAGAGATGTTTTAATGGTGACTATAGATGGTGAAGATGCAAAAGATCTTGATGATGCTATAAGTATTAAAGAGACTGAAAATGGTTATTCTCTAGGGGTTCATATTGCAGATGTAACTCATTATGTTAAAGAGAATTCTCCGTTAGATAAAGAGGCTAAAAAAAGAGGAACTAGCGTTTATCTTGTTGATAGAGTTATTCCTATGTTACCTCACAAATTATCTAATGGTATATGTTCTTTAAATGCATCCTATGATAGATTAGCGTTAAGTTGCATTATGGAAATTGATAGACAAGGTAAAGTTACATCACATAGAATAAGCAAAAGTGTTTTAAATATTAATAAACGAATGAGTTATACAGATGTGTTTTTGATACTTGAAGAAAAAAATGAAGAAAAGATTGCTGAATATAAAGAATTAGTACCTATGTTTGAGACTATGAAGGATTTAGCACAAGTTCTTAGAGAAAAAAGAAAAAAACGTGGATCTATAGATTTTGATTTTCCTGAAAGCAAGATTATTTTAGATGAAAAAGGAAAACCAGTTGAGATTAAGCCTTATGAAAGAAATGTTGCTACAAAGATTATAGAAGAGTTTATGTTGCTTGCTAACGAAACTATAGCAGAGAATTTTTTCTGGCAAGAACTTCCATTTGTTTATAGAAATCATGAAACACCTGACCCTGAGAAAATGCTAAAATTAAGTCTTTTTATAAGCAACTTTGGACATGGATTAAAAACTACTAATGAAGAAATTCATCCAAAAGAACTTCAAAAACTACTAACAAAGATTGATGGTACACCAGAAGAAGCATTGATAAGCAGACTTACCTTAAGGTCTATGAAGCAAGCAAGATATACATCAGTTTGTACAGGACATTTTGGATTAGCAGCTAAATATTATACACATTTTACTTCTCCGATCAGAAGATATCCTGATTTGCAAATACATAGAATAATTAAAGAATCTATTGATGGGAAGCTTGAAAGTAAAAGGATCAAACACTATAACTCAATACTTCCAGAAGTTGCAGAACATTCTAGTATAACTGAAAGAGTTGCAGAAGAAGCAGAAAGAGATACTATAAAACTTAAAAAAGTAGAGTACATGCAAAGACATTTAGGTGAAGAATTTGTTGGTGTTGTATCAGGAATTACTAATTATGGAATGTATGTTGAACTAGCAAATACTTGTGAAGGTATGGTACACGTTAATAGTATGATTGATGACTATTATTTTTATAATGAAGAAACTTACGAAATGATAGGTAAGGAAAAAAACAAAAAATACAAACTTGGTCAAAAAGTAAAAATTAAAGTTGAAAAAGTAGATAAAATTCTAAGAGTAATTGATTTTATTCTTGTTGAAGAAGAAAAAGAAGAAGAAAAACAAGAACTAAAAAAACAATAATACAGTATCTAGATATCGACTAAAGAGAGGTTTATTTAATATGAGCAAAGAATTGTTTAAAATGATTGCTAATAATAAAAAAGCTTATTTTGATTATTTTATAGAGGAAAAATATGAGGCAGGAATTGAACTTCATGGGACAGAAGTAAAGGCTATTAGAAGCGGAAAGGCTAGCGTGAAAGAAGCTTTTATGAAGATAGAAAAAAATGAGATGTTTATTTATAACATGCATATTAGTCCTTATGAAAAAGGTAATATCTTCAACAAAGATCCTCTAAGAGTAAGAAAGCTTTTGTTACATAAGTATGAAATTAATAAAATTGCAGGAAAGATTGCAATTAAAGGCTATACTTTAATTCCGCTACAAGTATACATAAAGGGGAGTTTGGTAAAGGTGGAGATAGGTCTTGGTAAAGGTAAGAAACTTTATGATAAAAAGCAAGATTTAGCTAAAAAAGATCAAAAAAGAGAAGCACAGAAGGATTTTAAAATTAACAATCTAAAATAGCTTGATTTTATAAGTCTTTTTGTGATATATTAGTAATTACAGTACCAGGGGTAGTACTGGTTTCGACAGGGATCTTGCAGTTGGAGAAGCTATCCGCAGGTGATGCGTCAAATCACAAAAAAAATATAAACGCTGAAGACAATTTAGCTTACGCTGCCTAGTGGCAGCTGTCAGACTTAGAGCACTCACACTTTAAGAACCTGGCATCGACTTTGTGAGAAACTTTATATGTGATGACTTTAGCATATAGACGTATTAGAGTCTACTAAGGCATAAAGAATGTTAGTTTTCGTTTTGCTAAGGGAATAATAAAGAACTAACTATGATAGAAGAAGTACAATGAATGGGTTTTTGGACACGGGTTCAACTCCCGTCTACTCCACTAAAAAGGACTACAGTGAACCAGACTGTGGTCCTTTTTTTAGGTCTTTGTTTCTCATAAGCATTAATATATTGCAAAAATTAGCATAATACACTGTATGCAGTTTACAAAAATATATGTGTATAGTATAGTTGTAAATATCACGTTAAAAGGAAAATTGCTGATTTTTTTGATCGGCTCAGTATTAAAAAAAGGGAAGGTAATTGATTAAACATGGAGAAAAATATTAAGATAATACACTGTGCAGATATACATTTAGATTCTGTTATGACAAAAAATTTAGATTCTATAAAAGCAAAAGAAAGAAAACAAGAATTATTAAGAAGCTTTACGGATATGATTTCGTATGCAAAAGATAACAAAGTTAGGATAATAATTATAGCAGGAGATCTTTTTGATACTAAAAAAGTAAGTAAAACAACTAAAGACATAGTTTTTAATACAATTAAAACTAATGATGAGATAGATTTTTTGTACCTTAAAGGTAATCATGATGCTTCTAATTTTTTAGATGAAATAGATTTGATTCCTGAGAATCTTAAACTTTTTAATTCAAAGTGGACAAAATTTGAATATGATAATTTAGTTATTACTGGAATTGAAGATAATCCATCTAACAGTAATATTTATCACTCGCTGATATTAGAAGAAGACAAATTTAATATTGTGGTAATGCATGGTCAAGAGTCAAATTATGAATCAAATAAAAAAGAAGAAATAATAAACTTACCTGCGTTAAAGAATAAAAACATTGATTATTTGGCTCTTGGTCATATTCACACTCATAAAGTGGAGAAATTAGACAATAGAGGAGTTTATGCTTATTCTGGTTGTCTTGAAGCAAGAGGCTATGATGAGGTTGGAAAAAAAGGTTTTGTATTACTAGAGCTAAACCCTGATAAAAAAAGTGAAAATATACATAAAAACGTTTTTGAGATTGAATTTATTCCGTTTTCGAAAAGAATAATACATGAAATTAAGGTTGATATTACGGAAACAAATGAAAACAGATTTTCACTTTTAGAGTTAACAAATAAAATTCAATACCAATTACAACACATAGAACAAAAAGACTTGGTTAAGGTTATACTAGAAGGTAAAGTATTTATGGATAATAGCATAAACCTAGATTATATAAAAAAACATTTTGAAAATGATTATTATACTTTTAAAATAGTTGATAATACAAAATTAAATTTTGACATAGAAGAAATAAAAAACAATGCCTCATTAAAAGGTGAGTTTGTTAGAACTGTATATGAAAAAGAAGAACAAGAAGATGATATAAAAGCAATTATTGAGTATGGTATCAGAGCACTAGCAGGGGAGGAACTATAATGTATTTAAAAGAATGTTATATTGCCAATTACGGTAAGTTGAAAGATTTTAGATATGAGTTTGATGAAAAAATTAATGTGATCAATCAAGAAAATGGTTGGGGGAAATCAACATTTGCAAGCTTTATAAAAGCTATGTTTTATGGGCTTAAACAAACTAGAAAAACAAACTTAAATGAAAATGAAAGGGTAAAATATGAACCTTTTGATGGAGGTAAATTTGGAGGGTATATTATATTTACTCATAATGATAAAACTTATAGATTAGAAAGGTACTTTGCCAAAAGGCAAAAAGATGACACCTTTAGTATAATTAATGAAGATACAGGTATAAAAACCGAGGATTTTTCTGATAATATAGGAGAAGAAATATTTGGACTTGATGATAAATCTTATTCAAAAAGTGCTTATATACCTCAAGGAGATTTAGCTATCAGTAATGATGATAGTATTAATACAAAACTTACTAATCTTTTAGAAAAAGAAGACGATAATGATATTAATAATTATGAAGCGGCGATAAAAGCATTAAACAGTAAAATGTCCTATTATAAAAAAATAGGCAATAAAGGAAGAATAGCTTATCTTGAAACTATGATTACGGATTTGAAAAATCAATTAGAATCAGCTTCTAGTGTGGAAAAAACCTATGATGAATACAAAAGATTACAAAAAGATACAATACTAAAAATAAATGATTTAGAACAAAAAATTAAAGAAAATCAGAATCAAATTCAAGTATTAAGCACTTACAACAGTGATAAAAGAGATTATGATATATATATTAAAAACATAGAAAAAAAAGAACTTCTTGTAAAACAGAAAAAAGAAATAACAGAGTTTTTAAAAGGAAGACTGCCAAAACTAGAAGAGATTAAAGAAGCATCAAATAATATTGATTATATTAATAATACATATGGAATGCTGCAAGAAAACACTTTAAGTAAAGAAGAAAATGAAAAACTTGATGAATTAAGTATACTATTTGCTGGTACCTTAGAAGAAGACATAGAAGCCATAAACTCTAAATCAAACACTTTATTATTTGAACTCTCTAATCTAAACTCAATAAAAGCAAATGATAACGAAATTAAAACATATAATAATTTAAAAGAAAAATATGAACAAGCATACAAACAAGATCTAATTAATGAACAAATAATCATAGACAACAATTTGAAAATCTCTGAATTAGCTAATTGGGAAAATCAAAAAAACAATCTAGAAGCTAATCTTTATTCTACTAAAAATGAGTATGAAAAAGTTTTGTTATCTGATGGAAATTATAATAAAAAAAATACAAACATGTTTGCGCTCCCACTTATTTTTGCTCTCGTTTTTGCGGTTTTGATGGTAACTAGTAATGTCTATTATTCGATAGGATTTATAGGCTCAATATTGATTGCAGCAACTTTTTTTGTTAGAAATAAAAAAATACTTCTAAAGCAAGAAATGAAATATAATGATATAAAAAAAGAATACGACGAACAATTGTTGAGCATTCAAAAAAAGATAGAAGAAGTAAACGATAATATTAAAAGCAATAAAAACGAAATAAAATGTTTTTTTGAAAAGTTTTTAGGCCTAGATGTTGATAAAAAAGACTATAATACTTCTGAATATTATAACTTTTTGTATGAAATTAAAAATGAGTTTTTTAGATTTAATGAATTGAAAAACAAAATCGAAAATCAATTAACAAAAGAAACAAAGGAAAAAGTGAAAGAATTGTTTGAGTTCATAAAATCTTATATTGTTGAATTATACAAAAATGACAATGCTAAGGATAATAGGGATATTAATTCTTTGACAATAAACGATGAAACAGCTAGGTTAAATAGTATTATAAGTGAAGAAATAAAAAATATTTCTAGAAGCTTTTCTATGTATAAAAATATGACTTTAAAAAAGAATAAGTATAACGATTTAAAAAACTTGATAGAAAATAAAAACAAGGAGTTGAGAGAGTATTTAAATAATTATTATGATAATGATTTAAATGATCTAAGTGATGTTAGTTTATCAGGAGATTTGAAAGAAAAATTAGAAAATTTAAGAAAAAAATTATCAGAATTTAATGATATAAGTAATATGATAGAAGAATTAGAAGATGTAATTTTAAAAGCCAAAAATGAAACAAAAGTAGATGAATTTGATAAAACATTTACTTCAGAGTATACTTTAGAACAATTACAAGAAAAATCAAAAGCTCTAGCTGATGAGCTGACAAACAAAAAAAATTCAAAACAAAAACTAGATAATGAATTGAATAATATTTCTGAAACTGTTGAAAAAATACCTGATATATCAGGTGAAATTGAAGCATATAAAGAAGAATTAATAAATGCTAAAAATGATTGTAATCTTCTAAAAAGAACCATAGATTATCTCGAAGAATCAAGAAATAATTTCACGCATAAATATATGAATTCTTTAAGAGATAACTTTAAAGAATATTTAGATGAATTATCAAATGATTATGAAGCTATTGAAAAAGCTCATATTGATGTAGATTTTAATATTAAATTTTTAAATAAAGGTAGTTTGAAGGAAGTTGAGTATTTAAGTACTGGATATAAAGATTTGATTAATATTTCAGCAAGGTTAGCACTTATTGATGCTTTGTTTGAGAAAGAAAAACCATTTATTATAATTGATGATCCTTTTACTAATTTAGATAAAAGTAAAATAGAAAAAGCAAAAAAAATTATTGAAAAAGTGGCAAATAAGTATCAAGTGATCTATTTTATATGCCATGAAAGTAGAATGATATAAATTGATAGCTTAAAATACAAAAATAGAATAAAAATATCATACAATTTTCACATATGCGTATAGATTAAAAAGACATAGTTTGATACAATATATTGTAGTAAAAAATATTGTAGATACAAGGAATGGAGCAAGAATGAATATAGTAATAAAAAAAGAAAACACATTTAAAAAAATTGTAGTACTAGCATTAATATTAATTTTAAGTATGCTTATAATAGGTTGCAGTGAACAAAGTGATACAAAAACTAAAAAAGAAGTTAAAGTTAACCAAGTTGCACCACCAGAAAAAGGTGAAGAAGTTATAGAGATGGTTGTAAAAGATTTTGGTGTTATTAAGATTAGATTATTTAAAGAGGTTGCACCTAAAGCTGTAGAAAACTTTATTACGCATGCAAAGAATGGTTATTATGATGGTTTGACATTTCACAGAGTTATGAACGATTTTATGATACAAGGTGGAGATCCACTAGGAACAGGTCAAGGTGGAGAAAGCATTTACAAAGAGGCCTTTGAAGATGAATTTTCTAATCAGTTGCTACCAGTAAAAGGTGCTTTGTGTATGGCAAATTCTGGTCCGAATACAAATGGGTCACAATTTTTTATAGTTCAAACAAACAAGGTGAACTTAAGCTTTTATAACAAATTAACTTCTATGGGAGTTAGTGAAGAACTTAAAAAATTCTATTTTGAAAATGGTGGAACAGACTGGTTATATGAAAAACACACAGTTTTTGGAATGGTTTATGAAGGTATTGAAATTGTTGATAAAATTGCAGCTGTAGAAGTAGATAGCCAAGACATGCCTAACGAAAAAGTTATAATAGAAAAAATCAATGTTTTAAAGTACTAATTATAGAAGTGTTAGTATAGAGCTTAATGAAAAGGAAGGCTGGTTGTTTATATGAGATATAACGAAGAACTAATTGTTGAAGGACTTTTATACGGGACGACAGATGAAGCTAAGGAAGCTCTAAATGAGATAAACGGTATCAAGTATGTCAAATCAAAAACAGATATGAAAAATCCACATATGGTTTTAAATGTTTATAATAAAATTCAAGAGAAGAGTTTATTTAAAACTCCTTTTGGATACAACTTTTTAATGGATTTAAGAGAGATATTACTTGATTCAGATGAGATAGATAATTCTTTAATAAAGCCAATAAAAGCACCAGATTTTTCTAACAGTATAAAATCTGAAGATTTTTATGAAGTGCAAAAAAAGGTAAAAATTAAAAAAGAGAATAGAAAAAATAAATCATTAAAACAAGAAGAAGAAGAAGAAGTTGTAAACAAATATAAATCCAGATTTTATAATACATTAGTTTTACTAATAGCTGTAATTGTTGCTTTAATTAGCTTGATTTTTATATTTACAAATAGTAATAATGTTAATATCTTAAATTATAAAGACAGATTAGATAGATATTATACACAAAAATATCAATACCTAGTTGACTGGGAAGATGAACTTGCAAAACAACAAGAAAGCGAATAAGAATAATAGAAAGGATCCGGCATAATTATGGAAAAACAAAAAATACTAGTGGTAGATGATGAAAGCAGAATTAGAAAACTAGTCAAAGATTTTTTAATGAATAAAGGTTATGAAGTTGTTGAAGCTGCTAATGGTAAAGAGGCTGTTTTGACCTTTCAAAAAGACAAGCAGATTTCACTTATAATACTTGATGTAATGATGCCGATTCTTGACGGTTTACAAGCATGCAAGATGATTAGAGAAACCTCTAAAGTGCCAATAATATTATTGACTGCAAAAGCACAAGAACAAGATGAATTACTAGGTTTTGAATTAGGGGTAGATGAATATATTACTAAACCATTTAGTCCTAAAATACTAGTTGCAAGGGTTGATGCAATTTTAAGAAGAGCAAGTGATAACAACGAAGAAGAATTAATGATTGCAGGAAGTATAGAAGTTGACATATCTGCTCATATTGTTAGAGTTGATAAAAAGGAAATAGAATTAAGTTTCAAAGAATTTGAATTGTTGGTGTATTTTATTGAAAACAAAGGGATAGCATTATCAAGAGAAAAGATTCTTAACAATGTTTGGAATTATGATTATTTTGGAGATGCAAGGACTATAGATACACATGTAAAAAAACTCAGAAGCAAATTAGGCAAAGATGCAGATTATATTGCTACTATATGGGGTATGGGTTATAAATTTGAAGTTAAAAGCAAAACATAAACTAACGAATGATGTCGCAAATTGTGATTATAGGTGTAGATATGATTCATACTATTAGATTTAAAATGATTATAATATTTGTTTCCTTATTATCAATAACAGTTATTTCGAGTTTAGCAATAAACTCTATTTTTCTTGAAGATTATTATTTGTCTGAAAGAGAAAAAGAAATGCTAGAATTATATGGTAAAATAGACAAGTTTTTCAACGAAGAAAACAAAGATAGTGATGAAAGAATGTCATATCTTGACAATCTTAGTGAAGATTACAATGTTTCTTTAATAGTAGTTGATACATCTACAACACTAGCTTTTTCTAGTGGACCTAGATCTAACATAATGATTGGAAGAGTTAAAGATATATTGTTTTTAGGATATGATGTTGAAACTACTGAAAAAGCTAAAGATGTTAAAGTTATTGAAAAAACTGATAGTTATATACTTAGTAAAATGTTTAATCCATTAGTAGATTCTGAGTATATCGAATTATATGGTGTTTTAACTAACGAGAATTATTACTTGCTTGTCTGGAATCCTATATCTAATGTTTCTGAAATAGCAAACATTTCTAATACTTTTTATCTTCTAGTTAGTCTTAGTATAATTGCTCTTAGCATAGTTGTGATTTATTTTATATCAGGCAGATTTACCCGACCAATCAATAAACTAGCGACAATTTCTAGAAAGATGGCAGATTTAGATTTTGATGCTAAATATATTGGCAAAACAAAAGATGAAGTTTCAGTTTTAGGAAACAGTCTAAATTATATGTCCGATAAAATCAAAGAAAATATTTCTGAAATAAAATCTGTAAACATACAACTTCAAAAAGACATTGTCAAGAAAACAGAAATAGACGAGATGCGAAAAGAGTTTATTTCTAACATATCACACGAGTTAAAAACACCTATAGCATTAATACAAGGATATGCAGAAGGATTAATTGAAAGTGTTAATAATGATCCTGAGAGTAAAAACTTTTATTGTGAAGTCATAATGGATGAAGCTGCAAAAATGAACAAGATGGTACAAAATTTATTAATGTTAAATCAAATAGAATCTGGAAAATCTAGTCTAAGTTTTGAAAGATTTGATATAGTAGAAATGATAGGTCAAATTTTAAGAAATTACGAAATAATAATAAAGCAAAAAGCAATAACAGTCTTATTTGACTCTTCAAAAAGTTTCTATGTATGGACTGATGAATTTCGTATACAAGAAGTTATATCAAATTATATTACGAATGCTCTAAATCATGCAGAGAATGAAAAAATACTTAAAATTGTCATTTTAAAGAAGAACGATAACGTAAGGGTTGAGGTTTCTAACACAGGAAGTAATATAAAAGAACAAGATATGTTAAGGCTGTGGGATAAATTTTATAAGGCAGATAAATCAAGAACAAGAGAGTATGGTGGAAATGGAATTGGACTATCTATAGTAAAAGCCACTATGGAAGCTCTAAATAAAGATTATGGTGTATACAATACTAAAGAAGGTGTTACTTTTTGGTTTGAAGTGGATGCAAAGAATTCCTAAATCTTGTTGAAACATTGTACTAAAAATGCTAAAATAAATAATATATAACAACAAATAAAGAAGTAGCATAGAGGTAGATATGAAAAAAATAGGAATTATATTTTTGGTTATTTTGTCATTGACTTTTGCTAGTTGTCAAAAGTTGAATCTTACAAAAGACAGAGAAGATATCATAGTTGAATATGCTGCAGATGTAGTTTTAGAAAATGATGTAAACTATGACAACAAATATGTAAATATTAAGGAAACGCAGACATCTAAACAAGAACAGACAACAAAAAATAACGAACAAACTACAAGCAATCAAGAAAATAATGGCAATCAAGAAACTAATAAAAATCAAGAAACTAATCCAAATCAAGAAACGACAAGTAAACTTGAGGAAAAATACACATCAATAACAAAAGCGTTTAACCTTAATGGTTTTAATATAAATCTAAAAGGATATGAAGTACTTGATTCATATCCAAAAGTAGATGATGGAAGTTATGCTTTTATACTTAAAGCTATAGAAAACTCAAAACTATTAATAGTTAAATTAGAAGTAGAGAATATATCAGGACAAGAAAAAAAACTTAGCATGTTAGAACAGTCTTACAGAATAAGAGGAATAATTAACGAAGACAAGAGGTTGAATGCTCAGGTTACTATGTTACTAGATGCATTTAATACATTTAATGGTACATTTAAAGCAGCTGAAAAGAAAAACCTTGTTATAGTGTTTCAGGTGCCAGATGAATATACTAAAGATATAAAGACATTAGAATTATCTGCGACAAAAGATTCAAAAACGTCTTTAGTCCTTGTAAAATAATAGAATTGAAAGGTATGGGTGAAATTATGGATACAAATATTCTTTTAGAGAATGGAACAAATGAGTTAGAGGTTTTAGAATTTAAAGTTGGGGACAATTATTATGGTATAAATGTTGCGAAAATAAGAGAAATTATTGGATATCAAAAAGTAACTTCTGTTCCGAATTCTCACAAAAGTGTAGAAGGAATATTTATGCCAAGAGACAAAATCATAACAGTAGTTAATTTAGCACTACACTTAAGTTTGCCAGAATCAAAAAATGAAGCAACTGATATGATGATAATTACAAACTTTAATAAACTAGACATTGCTTTTCATGTTGAACAAGTAATCGGAATTCATAGAGTTTCGTGGGCAGATATAATTAAACCTGATGCAACAATTAATACTTCAGATAATAGTGTGGCAACCGGAATTATTAGAGTTAATGGGAAGTTAGTTATTATTCTTGATTTTGAGAAGATAGTTACAGATATAAGTCCTGAAACAGGATTGAAAGTTTCAGAAATCGAAAGATTAGGTAAAAGAGATAGAAGTGATGCAACAATACTTATATCAGAAGACTCACAATTATTAAGTAGATTAATAGTAGAATCTTTACATAAAGCAGGATATGAAAATGTTATTCAGACTCAAAATGGTCAAGAAGCTTGGGATAAGTTAAAGGAATTAAAGGAAAAAAGAAATGTAGTAGATTACATAAAGTGTATTATTACAGATATAGAGATGCCAATAATGGATGGTCATAGATTAACAAAATTAGTTAAGACAGATGAAGTGTTATCAGAAATACCATTAATTATATTTTCATCTTTAATAAATGATGAAATGAGAGCAAAAGGTGTAGCTTTAGGTGCAAATGCACAATTATCAAAGCCGGAAATTGGTGGTTTAGTAGAGCTAATAGATAGCTTAATCAAATAAAAAGGAACCTAAAAAATGCGTAATAATTTGTTGTCAGAAGAAGATTACTTAGATAGCTTATTAAAGTCAATGGACAAATCGGATTTAGAAAAAGAAGATAAAGGTCCTGACGGAGAATTAGATAATATCGAAAAAGATTTATTTGGTCCAGACTCAACTTATTATAAAAACAAGAAAATTTTTGTTGAAAAAGATCTTAAAGATTTTGAAGATGTATTAAATGATACAAAATCAAAAAAAGAAAAAAAAGATAAGTCAAATAAATTAAAAACAAATGGATTTTTCAAAAAAAGATCCAATAAAGATGAAGAAGTTAGCGATAATGGTGATACTGTTATCGCTACTTTTAGTGAAGAAAACAATAAGAAAAATAGTGATAAAGAAAGTAATAACAAAGAAAAATCTGATAATGATAAATCAATTATTAAAAGCCAGAATCAAAACAAAAATCAAAACAAAAAGCAAAACAAAATAAAACAATCAAAGCTCGAAAAAGAAGATAAAGCTAAGAAGTTAAAGAAGAAAAACAAAGAACAACTAATTTATGATGATATAAAAATCAACTTAGAAAATGAAGATTATTCTGATCTTGAATTAGACAACAAATTAATGTCTGAGTTAACTGAGATTTTTAATGAAGAAACAAAAGATAATGATTTTGAAACTAAAGAAAAAGTTAAGGCTGAAGCTTTTAATGATGACAAACAAGACAATGAAGATTATGATAATTCGGAAATGTCCGAACTAATGGAAATGTTGAATTTAGATTCAAACGAATTAAAAAACGAAAATTCAAAAACATTAAAAGAAAAAGATGATGAAGCAGATAATAATAATGAAATTCAAGAGATAAACGAGTTACAAGATTTAACAGAAATTGAAACTATAACAAATAACAGCGTATCAAGAAATATTGATGAAATACAAGAAATACAAGAAATTCAAGATATACCACAAATCAATGAACAAGATGATGAAGTAGATGAGCTACTAAAAATTCTAGATCAAAAAGATAGTGAAAAAGATAAAAACAAGAATT
>CAZIGN010000015.1:0-8070 GCA_964538805.1 uncultured Lachnospiraceae bacterium | reverse complement strand
GAGCTACTAAAAATTCTAGATCAAAAAGATAGTGAAAAAGATAAAAACAAGAATTTATTAGCAGATGAAATAGATGAAGATACAGAACTATTAGTTAGTGATGAGTTAAGATCAAAAGAAGATGAAGACGAAAATACAAATATCAAAAAGAAAACTAAAAAAGCTAAAAAAGCTAAAAGTAAATTTAGTTTTCTCTCTTTGTTTATTAAAAAAGAAGAAGTGCCTTCAACTGAATCAATGTCAGCTGAAGATATTAATAAAAAGCTTTTAGATGATTTTGACAAAGGCGAACTTGATGATGATCTAGAAGGTGACAAAAAAAAGAAAAAGAAAACAAAAAAAGAAAAAGTACCAAAAGAAAAGAAAGAAAAAGTCAAAAAGATTAAACCGCCAAAGAGTAAAGAATTTAATGAGATTGCGTTTAGTTTGACTTTAGAAGGAAAAGTATTATTAGCTTCTATTATGATAGTTTTAGTTATAGTAGTATTTTTTCTAGGTGATTATTATCATTATAATTCAAAAGTAGCTAATGCTAATAATAAATATGTTGCTGGTAATTATCAAGAAGCATATGAAGAGATTATTGGCCTAGAACCTAAAAATGATGAAGTATATCTATTTGAACAGATAAAAATACTTTCAAAATTGGACCAAAAAATCCAATCATTTAATAATTTTAAAAGGATGGGAAACTACAACAAAGCAATAAATGCTTTAATTGAAAGTACAAATACATATGAAATATATAAATCAATGGCTGACCAGATATACGTACTTGATAAATTTAATACACTTTATAATCAAGCATTAGATATCTTGAAAGGTTATGAAATATCAGAAAGTCAGGCAAAAGAAATATATTTAATCATCGATAAGAATGAGTATTCAAAAAAAATAAATGACATTACAGCAGAACTTATTAAGAATGGAGCATTTGAATAATGATAGCGATAATAGACTATGGAGCAGGCAATTTAAAAAGTGTTCAAAAAGCACTCGAATTTATAGGAAAAGAAGCAGTAATAACTGATGATAAAGATATAATCCTAAGCGCGGATAGAGTAATACTTCCAGGAGTAGGGCATTTTGATGATGCTATGGATAAGATTAATTCTAAAAATCTTTATCCAGTAATTAAGCAGGCTATAGATATGAAAAAGCCTTTTTTAGGTATATGTTTAGGACTTCAATTACTATTTGAGAAAAGTGAAGAAAGTGAAGAAAAAGAAAAAATCAAAGGTTTAGAATTACTTGAAGGAGAAATATTAAAAATACCTTCAGGTGAGGGTTTGAAAATTCCACACATAGGATGGAACTCATTAGAGATCAATCCAAAATCCAGACTATTTAAAGGTATTAAAGAAGGCTCATATGTATATTTTGTACATTCGTATTACTTAAAAGCAAAGGATGAAAATGTTGTCTCGGCGACTACAAAATACGGTTGCAGTATTCATGCGGCAGTTGAAAAAGATAATCTTTTTGCTTGCCAGTTTCATCCAGAAAAAAGTGGTAAAGTAGGATTGCAAATTCTAAAGAACTTTGCAAGTTTATAAACTTATAAAAACAATAAATATTATGGAGGCTTTTATGCATACTAAGAGAATAATTCCTTGTTTAGATGTAAATAATAATAGAGTAGTAAAAGGTGTTAATTTTGTAGATTTAAAAGACGCAGGAGATCCTGTTTTAGTTGCTGCTGCATATGACGCGGCAGGTGCTGATGAATTAGTGTTTTTAGATATAACAGCTTCTTCTGATGGAAGAAAAACAGTAGTTGATATGGTAAGAAAAGTAGCTGAGAAAGTATTTATACCCTTTACAGTTGGCGGTGGAATTAGAACCGTAGAAGATTTTAGAGAAATTCTTAGAGAAGGCGCAGATAAAGTAGCTATTAACTCAGCAGCAATAAACAACGAAAATTTGATAAGTGAAGCTGCAAGTATCTTTGGAAAACAGTGTGTAGTTGTTGCTATAGATGCTAAAAAAAGAGAAGATGGTACTGGCTGGAATATATATAAAAATGGTGGAAGAATTGATACCGGAATAGATTGTTTAGAATGGGCTAAAAAAGTCGAGAGATTAGGAGCAGGAGAAATTCTACTAACAAGTATGGATTGCGATGGAACAAAGAATGGCTATGATATTGAACTTACAAGAACTATTGCAAACAATGTTTCAATTCCAGTTATTGCATCAGGCGGTGCAGGAACTATGGAACATTTTTATGAAGCTCTTGAAGATGGAAAAGCTGAAGCAGTTCTTGCAGCATCTTTATTTCATTATAAAGAATTAGAAATATCTGACCTTAAAGAGTATTTAAATGATAAAGGAATTTCAGTAAGATTATGATAATAGAAAAAGGTAGTTTGTTTATAAATGCACATACTAGTTTTGAAGAATTCTTTGATAAAAAAAGAGTTGAGTCCTTAGTTAAAATACATGAAAATATCAAAGATGATTATGCACCGGATAAAGAAAATATACATAAGTATGCCAGTAATGATATCTCAAAAATTAAAGTATGTATAATTGGACAAGACCCTTATCCTTCAATATCTAATAGTATAAATGTTGCTAGCGGAAGAGCTTTTGAACCTACTAACTTAAAAAACTGGAATGATTCATTTAAACAAGTTTCTATAAAAAATATTATCAGATTAATTCATAAAGATTATAATAAAATAAAAAAATATGATGATATCTATAGTTATAGCAAGGTGAAAGAAGATATTGATTCAGGAAAGTTTCCTATTTTACAACCTAAAAATTGGTTTGATTCAATAGAAAAACAGGGAGTCTTACTTCTTAACAAAAGTCTAACTACAATGATAGGTAATCCTAATTCACATAAAGAACTATGGGACGAATATGTCAAAGAATTGATAAGTTATTTGGTATCAAAAAATAATGATATAATTTGGTTTTTGTGGGGAAAAGACGCACAAGAAATAAAAGGCTTATTAAAAATAAGCAAGGTGTTTGAAAGCAGGCATCCAATGATGTGTAGTATAAAATATGAAGATGATTTTCTTAAAAATAAATGTTTTTTTGAAACATTTAATGTAATTAATTGGTTAGGTTAATTATTTAATCATTAAATTTAAAATTCTTTAGTTGATTAGATTGATTATTTAATTGATTGATTATATCATGTGTAATAAAAAAAAGTTGCTCTTATGCAAAACACATAAGAGCAACTTTTTTTTATGTTTATTTTAGATTTTTAAAGGCCGTAGATAACATTAGTTTGATTCTATTTAATTGATTAACTTCACTAGCACCTGGATCATAATCAACTGCAACTATATTCGCTTCGGGGTGTTTATTTCTAAGTTCTTTTATAACACCTTTACCAACAATGTGGTTTGGAAGACAAGCAAAAGGTTGAGCGCAAACTATATTAGGAGCATCATTTTCGATAAGTTCAAGCATTTCGCCAGTTAAAAACCATCCTTCACCAGTTTGATTACCAATTGATACAATCGGTTTGGCCATTTTAGCCATTTTCTTTATTGGTGTAGTAGGATAAAAATTGTTTGATGATTTAAAGGCTTTATTTGCAGGCTTTCTGTAAAATTCTATAAAAGAAATTACCATATTTGATATAATAGCAGACTTCTTGGACATTCCTAAATGGGTGTTTTTGAAATTGCTATTAAAAAAGCTATACATGAAAAAATCCATTAAATCAGGCATTACAGCCTCTCCACCTTCTTTTTCGATTAAATCAACTAAATTGTTATTTGCACCAGGATGAAACTTAACTAAGATTTCTCCTACAATACCAACACGAGGTTTTTTAATATCACTAATTGGTAATCTGTCAAACTCTTTTATAATGTTTTTGAGGTTTTTAGAAAACCTGTGTTTGTTAATTTTTCTTGATTTGAGATCAGTAACACAAATATCACTCCATTTTTCAAAAAGTTTATTTGCAGAGCCTTGTTCTAATTCATAAGGTCGCATTTTATAGAGAACCTTCATAAATATATCACCATATATTAATGCTTGAAGTGCTTTCATTAATAGTTTGTATGTTGGTTTAAAACCCGGATTTTTCTCAATTCCTTGTGCGCTAAGCGAAACTACTGGTATATGAGAAAGATTAGCTTTTTCTAAAGCTCTTCTAATAAAACCTATGTAATTAGATGCCCTGCATCCGCCGCCGGTTTGAGTTATAACAACTGCCGTTTTATTTAAGTCATACTTATTTGAAAGTAGAGCCTGCATTATCTGACCAACAACAATTAATGATGGGTAACAAGCATCATTATTAACATATTTTAAGCCAATATCTATAGCTTCTTTACCATCATTATTTAAAATAACGGTATTTAGACCTTGTGAATTAAGAGCAGGTTCTAAAAACTTAAAATGTATAGGGGACATTTGTGGGCATAATAAAGTATAGTCTTTAGCCATGTCCTTAGTATATACTACACGTTCGTAACTTGCAGGCAAAACATTTCTTTTAGTGTTATTTCTTTCTCTTACCTTAAGTGCAGATATTAAAGAACGAATTCGTATTCTAGCAGCGCCTAGATTATTCACTTCGTCAATCTTTAAAACTGTATAGATTTTATCAGCTTTTGATAGAATGTCATTAACATTATCAGTTGTTACAGCATCTAAGCCACAGCCAAAAGAATTAAGCTGAATCATATCAATATTATCCGTTTTTCTGACAAAATTTGCAGCTGCGTATAATCTTGTATGATACATCCATTGATCCATAGCTAAAAGAGGTCGTTCTATATTTGAAAGATGCGAAACAGAATCTTCAGTTAAAACAGCAATTCCAAATGAAGTTATTAATTCAGGAATACCATGATTTATTTCTTGATCAAGATGATATGGTCTACCAGCTAGAACAATTCCACGACTATTAGTTTGATTAAGATATAAAATAGTCTCTTCACCCTTTTTTTGTATATCTTTTTTGAAATTATCAGCTTCTTCCCAAGCTAAATCAGTAGCCTTTGAAACTTCATCTTTTGTCATATTAAATTTGCTGCAAAACTCTTCTATAAGTCTGTATTTTATAGTATCTTTATTAGTCATTGACATAAATGGACTCATAAAATCTATGTTTTCTGTTTTGATTTCTTCAACATTATTTTTAATGTTTTCTGCATAAGAGGTAACAATTGGGCAGTTAAAGTGGTTATTAGCATCAGGTGATTCATTTCTTTCATAAGGAATGCAAGGATAGAAGATGAACTTAATACCTTGTTTAATTAACCAAGAAATATGTCCGTGAGCTAGTTTTGCAGGATAGCATTCTGATTCACTTGGAATAGATTCAATTCCTAATTCGTAAATATTGTGGCTTGATTCAGGAGATAAAACGACTCTAAAACCTAGCTCTTTAAAAAATGTTGCCCAAAAAGGATAGTTTTCATAAAAATTAAGCACTCTTGGTAAGCCAACAATACCTCGACTTGCTTTATCTAAAGGTAAAGATTCATAAGAAAAAAGACGCTTGAGTTTATAATCAAAAAGATTAGGGATATTATCTTTGTTTTTAACTTTTCCAACTCCACGTTCACATCTATTACCTGTGATATAACTTCTTCCACCAGAGAATTTGTTAACTGTCAAATGACAATTATTAGTACAAGCTCTGCATCTTGTCATAGAAGTCTCGAACTGTAAATTGTTAATATCTTCAAAAGTAAGCATAGTAGTAGAGTGTTTATCTGCAAATCTTTCTCTTGCGATAAGTGCTGCACCAAAAGCTCCCATAATTCCACTTATATCAGGTCTTATAGCAGTACAACCAGAAATTTTCTCAAAGCTTCTAAGAACAGCCTCGTTATAAAACGTTCCTCCTTGTACCACAACTTTATTACCAAGATCACTAGGATCAGTTATTTTAATTACTTTATATAAAGCATTTTTTATTACAGAATATGCAAGACCAGCAGAAATATCATTAACGGTTGCACCTTCTTTTTGTGCTTGTTTTACATTAGAATTCATAAATACGGTACAGCGAGTTCCTAAATCAATTGGATTTTCAGCAAATAGAGCGGCTTTTGCAAAATTCTCTACTGAATAATTAAGAGATTTCGCAAAAGTCTCAATAAATGAACCACATCCTGAAGAACAGGCTTCATTAAGTTGAACACTATCAACTGTTTTATTCTTGATCTTAATACATTTCATATCCTGACCACCAATATCTAAAATACAATCAACATCAGGCTCAAAAAATGATGCAGCATAATAATGAGCTACAGTTTCAACTTCACCTTCATCAAGAAGAAGTGCAGCCTTTATCAAAGCTTCACCATAGCCAGTTGAACAAGAATGAACAATTTTGGCGGTTTTAGGAAGAAGTGAATATATTTCCTTTATTGACTTAATAGTAGTAGCTAAAGGACTACCATTATTGCTACTATAAAATGAATACAAAAGAGATCCATCTTCTGAAACTAATGCTACTTTAGTAGTTGTAGAACCTGCATCAATTCCTAAATAACAGTCACCTTCATATTCTTTAATATCATCCGTTTTAACTGAATAAGCATTATGACGTTCTATAAATCTTTCATACTCAGATTCGTTTCTAAATAATGGTTCCATTCTTTTGATTTCAAAATCCATAGTTACACCATTTTCAAGAAGCTTAATTAGTTCCTCAACTAAAAAATCGGATTCTAATTTATAGTTCATAGCAGCACCGCTAGCAGCAAAAAGATGTGAAAACTCTGGTGCGATAATTTCATGTTCTTTTAGTTTCAAAGTTCTAATAAAAGCATTTTTAAGTTCAGATAAAAAGTGCAAAGGTCCACCTAAAAAGGCAACGTTTCCTCTTATAGGTTTTCCGCAAGCAAGACCACTTATTGTTTGATTTACAACTGCTTGAAATATAGAAGCTGATAAATCTTCCTTTGTAGCACCTTCATTAATTAGAGGTTGAATATCTGTTTTGGCAAAAACCCCACATCTTGCAGCGATAGGGTATATTGCTTTATAATTTTTGGCATATTCATTAAGACCTGTAGCATCAGTTTGTAACAAAGAAGCCATCTGGTCGATAAAAGAACCTGTACCACCAGCACAGATACCATTCATTCTTTGTTCTATACCATTAGTAAAATAGATGATTTTAGCATCTTCTCCACCTAATTCAATAGCTACATCTGTTTGTGGTGCATAATGATTAAGAGAAGTAGATACAGCAACAACTTCTTGTACAAAGGGTATGTTTAAATGTTTTGATAGATTAAGTCCTCCTGAACCTGTAATAACAGGAAAAACCTTAAGCACACCAAGTTCTTTTGTCATATTATCTATAAGATTAGCTAATGTTTGTTGAATATTAGCAAAATGTCTTTCGTAAGCACTAAATAAAATCTTATAATCTTTATCAAGTAAAGCTATCTTTACTGTTGTAGAACCAATATCGATACCTAGTAAATTTAATTCATTCATAATGATGTTTGCAAATTAATGCATCCTCCTATTTCCTTTGCGTGATGCAATATTTAATAAAATAAAGATACACAAGCTATTATATTATAAATCAAATAACTTTTATTGACAACAATAAAATAAGAAACAATAAAATCATAAAATAAGAAACAATAAAACCATAAAATAAGAAACAATAAAATCAAAAAAATAGAAATAAATAAGTATAAAATAAATATAAAAACAATCAAAGAATTTGACAAAGAAGTATAACAAAACTATAATAAATATTAATGTCAGTCTTAAAGATAGAATTAAACAAAATAATAAACTCGGAGGAACTATGAATTTTATAAATAAATTAGAAAAAAGATTTGGAAGATATGCAGTAAGTAATTTAACAAAATATATTATTATGGCATATGCTATAGGTTATTTACTTTATTTTATGAACGAAGAACTTTATATGTTGTTTACTCTTCAACCAGATTTAGTTGCAAAAGGACAAATATGGAGATTGTTTACATGGTTTATAACTATACCACAAGAATTTAGTATATTTTTGATTTTTATGTTCTTTCTCGTATATTGGATAGGTTCAACTCTTGAAAGCCAATGGGGAGATTTTAAATACACCCTGTATATTTT
>CAZIGN010000014.1:15367-29674 GCA_964538805.1 uncultured Lachnospiraceae bacterium | reverse complement strand
GAGCACCTGACTCTTAATCAGGGTGTCCAGGGTTCGAACCCCTGGCAGCGCAGTCTAAAGAACGCTTATTTAAAGGACGTAAGAGCCTATGGATAGGTGTTTTTTTATGCCTAAAATAAAGGTTTGTATGTTTGTTTTTTTGTAACTCAAAGCTTTATAGCTTTGAATTAAGCGTACATATATGAAATTAAAAGATGATATCGGAGGAAATTGAAGTTACTATAGATATTAAGGTGGTGAAAACAAATGAGTGATTTGAATAGATATTTGAAATTAACAGATTATGTTAAATATGAATGAAAAATAAATGAAAGAGGAGCCAAAGCATTCGCTTTGACTCCTCCAAGTATGTATCCGCAAATACATACCCCAATTGATATATATAATATACAACATTACAGTAAAACATGCAAGTTTTAAATATAATTTTTTAATATTGTCAGCCTTGATTTTAAGTCGGGATGTATTGTAATGTGTGAAATCGGAGTTCCAACGGAGTTTAAGTAATCATCATTTAATTTTTCAAATTCTCTTATAAATGCTTTTGTTTCTGTTTTTGAAACACCAAAGAGTTTTAAAAAGTAGCACGCTAATATAAGATAATCCCCTAGTGTTTGGAAATTAACATAGGGTAATCCAACTTCTAATTTTAAACATTGTTTCATAGGTGTAGATGGATCCATTTTTCTATAACGAGTGTCATATATTACATCGTTGTGAGCAACTGCATTTCGTAGGTCTTTTAATGCATATACATATTTATATAGGAGTTCTCGGTTAGTATCACTAGATAAGTTGAGTCCGATTTTTATAGAAATTTTTTCACGCATTTCAATGGTCAGGCAAGAAAGTAAATAGCCAAAGTCACCCATAGTTAAAATTTCAAAAATTGTCCAGAGTGGAACATCATTATAATTTATATTATTATAGAAATGTGTAATTTTTGGATTACCTTTGCTATATGCTCGGGTTATTGCAGACTGAATTGTACTTTGTAAACTTAGTTTGTTTTTTTGTAACTTCTTTCTTGTGAAGTGAAAGTAGAGGGAGAGTTTTTATAACTGCTAACTACCTTATCATACATGTCCTGTAAATTGCTTGAATTAATTTCCTTCATGATTGTATCAAGAGCAATATTTTTCAGAGCAGTTTCAATAAACATTAACTTACTATAAAATAGAGATTTCAATTTTGTATCGAATTCTAAAGTGGCATATATTTCATCATATGATGTAAATGGTAATCTATATGAAGAATTTTTGAAAAATCTATACCCTTTGTAGCCATGAAAATATCCAGTAGTAGTAAGTAATTTTTTTTGCCTACTTCCGGATATATCTATTCCGTTGCTTCTTAAGTGTCTCATTAAACCATCTGTAGTTTTGTAGTTAGGTGTCATCAATCTTTCCTCCATAAAATTTTCGTGTTACTTTTCCCACAAGTATCACAAGTATCCGGATAATTCACTTTACATTCCAAATACTCACTTTCTTTTATCTGTTTTTTTTGTAATCTCCTGTTTTCGAATCATTCCTTCCCACATGTATTCATCAACATCTCCATAATTAAAACACATACCGACAGGCGGTTCATCGGTCCAGTAATCATCATTGTCATCATATTGGGCTGCCTTTGCTATATCTATAAGCATGTTTTCTTGAGGAAATCTTTAATCGCATTCGTATTGTGCAATACGATTTGCACCTCCTTTAATGTAAATTAAATAAAAATTAAATCTTATATGAATTATTATATACGAAATAAATCTGCTCTAGGAAAAATTTTCCCACCACTACTGTATTTATGTAGATCAGTAAGGATAGATATTATCGAAGGGTTGGAATATAAAACAAGACTTTCACTATGTTTCATATGAAGAAATAACTGAAGAAAAAGCAATGGATTTTGATGAATTGAAAGATAAAGCCCTAGAAAATAACTAGGGCTTTTTTAATTGAGTTTTAGGTGAATTAGTATAAGATTATAAAAAACTATAACATATGACTATATTTCTGATAAATGCACCTGAATCTTAATCAGGGTGTCCAGGGTTCGAACCCCTGGCAGCGCAGTCGAAAGAACGCTTATTTAAAGGACGTAAGAGCCTATGGATAGGTGTTTTTTATTATTACTAATAACCCATAAATAATTGTGCTATAGGAGAATCAGCAGTTAATATAAGTGTTTTGTTAGTGCCTGTTAAAGCTGATTTTGCGGCATCTAGAGATCTTACAAATGAGTAAAACTGACTTCTTGAAAGATCAGAATATGCAGTTTGTAATATCTTCATGTATTCAGCTTCACCATCAGCTACAGTTTGATCAGCTGTTGCCTGGGCAGTTGAAAGCATGATAGAGATTTCTTTATCTGTGGTATTTCTGATGATTTGAGCTTCTGAATCACCTTCAGCTGTGTATGTTGCAGCCATCTGTTGTCTTTCAGATATCATTCTTTCATATACGGCAGCTTTATTATCACTAGGAAGATCTAACCTTTTTGTATCAAGAGAAACTAACTCTATTCCATATTGACTCATAGAATCACCAATTATATCCATAATACTTTTTGATAAAAGACCATCTCTAGCGCTGATAATATCAGTTTGATCCATACTACCAATTACAGTTTTCATAGCATTATAAACAGCAGTATTGATTCTGCCTTCTGCATTAGCAGTAAGCCCTGATAATGATTGCGCAAACTTTAGTGGATCTGTAACTTTCCAGAGAATATAAGTATCAGTTACCATAGTTTTTTTATCTTTAGTTATAACATCAGAAGATGATAAATCATACAATAAAATGTGTTGAGGTAAAGTATCAGCTTCTTCTATAAATGGAACTTTAAAGCTAATGCCGGGCTCAGTAATAACGCGATCAACTTTGCCAAAGACTCTGATTAATCTGTATTCATTTTGGTAAGTTACAACTATAGATGAATAAAGTGTAAATAATAATAATATAGCTAAAATAGATATAGTGTATTTAATAATAGTTTTTTTCATATTAATTATCCTCCTGTACTGAACCAGAATTATTAATGGTTGCAAAGGAATCAAGTGGTAATATAGTTTGTGTACCATCCCCAGTGTCGATGACAACTTTTAAATCAGGAAGAACTTCTTCCATAGTTTCATAGAACATTCTAAGTTTAGTAACCTCTGGGAACTTGATATACTCAGCATACATTTTGTTGAAACGAGCAACCTGTCCTGTTGCTTCATTAATTCTGTCTTGTTTACTTGCATCCGCAGCTTGTAAAATCTTATCTACAGAGGCATTAGCAGCAGGCAATTTCTCATTACGATATTTTGCTGCATTATTAAGAGCAGTTTCTTTAGTTTGTTTTGCTGTTTCAACTGCCTTAAATGCTTCCATTACCAGTTGTGTAGGTGGCTCAGCGTCTTGAATAGTTATATTAACAAGATAAATTCCGATATTATTTTCTTCAAGTTTTGCAATAATCATCTCTTTTATCTCAGCTTGAATCTCACTTTTTCCTGTTGTAAGTATGTTGTCAACAGTTGTAGTTCCAATTACAGTACGAATTGAACTTTGTGCAATATTTTTAAGAATCTCTACAGGATCTTCAGAAGCATATAGTGCTAAAATGGGATCAACGACTCTATATTCAGCAAAGAAATCTACATTTACAAAATTATAATCTGATGTAATCATCAAAGATTCATCTTCAACAGTTTTACCTGTCTCTAAATCATATCCAATTGATAAACCCTTAATTGTAGTGTCAACTTTCTCTACAGTTTGAATGAAAGGGATCTTAAAATGTAGCCCAGAACCTGTTACTGGTTTAGCTTTTCCAAAAGTAAGCAGTACTGCCTGCTCTTGTTCTTTTACCTGATATGCAGAACCTGTTACTAATACAACAGCTATAATTAGAACTAATCCAGCTATAATTAACTTTTTTATCTGCGCAGGTGTTAAATTACGAAAATCCATATGTTAAACCTCCTCTTATTGTAAGTTTGTCTTAATATGAAGCAAGAAACAAACTTTTTATGTAGGTTTATCATATAACAAAGAAAATAAATTATCAAGTGACAGAAGTCATTATAATTATTCGAAGCCTTATTATCATTGATTCCGTTGACATCTAAAAGATATGCTTATATAATAAATAAGATTAAAAAGCAGGAGGAAATACAATGATAAAGTTAAGTAATGCAGGAGCATATCTTATTAATGGAACTGAAATAATAGAAGATTCTAACGAATCTCTAGACATATTAAAAAGCAAGTTAGGTGAGAATATACCTACAAAAGAAGAAGCAGCAAAAAACACAATAGCATATTCAATCCTAGAAGAACATAACACTTCAGGTAATATGGAAAAGTTAAAGGTAAAGTTTGACACGCTTACTTCACATGATATAACATTTGTAGGAATTATTCAGACTGCAAGAGCATCAGGACTTGATAGATTCCCAATTCCTTACGTACTTACAAACTGCCACAACAGTCTTTGTGCAGTAGGTGGAACAATTAATGAAGATGATCATATGTATGGGCTATCATGTGCTAAAAAATATGGTGGAGTATATGTACCTCCTCATCAAGCAGTTATTCACCAATATGCAAGAGAAATGCTTGCAGGCGGCGGAAAGATGATTCTTGGTTCAGATAGTCACACACGCTATGGAGCATTAGGAACTATGGCGATGGGAGAAGGTGGACCAGAGTTAGTTAAACAATTATTATCACAAACATACGATATAAATATGCCAAAAGTAGTTGCAATATATCTAGAAGGTGAAGTGGCAAAAGGAGTTGGCCCACAAGACGTGGCACTTGCTATCATTGGCGAAGTATTTGCAAATGGCTATGTAAACAATAAAGTAATGGAATTTGTTGGACCTGGTGTAGAAAAACTTAGTGCAGATTTTAGAATTGGCATTGACGTTATGACAACTGAAACAACATGTTTATCTTCTATATGGAAAACAGATGAAAAAATCAAAGAATTCTATGAAATACATGGAAGAGCAAAGGATTATAAAGAACTAAATCCTAAAAATGTAGCTTATTACGATGGAGTTGTAAAGGTAGATTTAAGTAGTGTAAAACCTATGATAGCAATGCCATTTCACCCAAGTAATACATACACAATAGAAGAAGTAAATGCTAATCTTTCAGATATATTAAGAGAAGTTGAGAAAAAAGCCTCACTTAGTCTTGATGGACAAGTACAGTATTCATTAACAGATAAAATCAGAAATGGTAAATTATATGTAGAACAAGGAATTATAGCGGGTTGCGCAGGTGGAGGATTTGAAAACATTTGCGAAGCAGCAGATATAATCAGAGGAAAAAGTACTGGTTCTGATGAGTTTACATTAAGCGTATATCCAGCAAGTACACCAATATACATGGAACTAGCTAAAAATGGAGTAATTGCAGACTTTATGGCATCGGGAGCAGTAATTAAAACAGCATTTTGCGGACCATGTTTTGGAGCTGGAGATACACCTGCAAACAATGCATTTAGTATTAGGCATACCACAAGAAACTTCCCTAATAGAGAAGGTTCAAAGCTTCAAAACGGTCAGATATCTTCAGTTGCGCTTATGGATGCACGTTCAATCGCCGCAACAGCAGCAAACAAAGGTTATCTAACAGCAGCAACTGATATGGATGTAGAATACAAAGGGCAAAAATATCATTTTGATAAAACCATCTATGAAAACAGAATATTTGATAGCAAGGGCGTTGCGGATGACAGTGTCGAAGTAAAATTCGGACCAAACATCAAAGACTGGCCAAAAATGGTAGCACTTACAGATAATGTTTTATTAAAAGTAGTTGCAGAGATTCATGATTCTGTTACAACAACTGATGAATTAATACCATCAGGAGAAACTTCATCTTATAGATCAAATCCACTTGGACTTGCAGAGTTTACCTTATCAAGAAAAGATCCAAGCTATGTAGGAAAAGCTAAAGAAGTTCAAAAACTTGAATCTATGAGACAAGCTGGAAATAATCCAACACAAGCAGATGAAGCATTAGAAAATGCTATGAAGGTAGTTAATTCATCTTTTGCAGATGCTAACCTAACTAATACAGGAATTGGAAGTACTATATATGCAGTAAAACCAGGTGATGGTTCTGCTCGTGAACAAGCAGCTTCATGTCAAAAAGTACTTGGTGGATGGGCGAATATTGCTAAAGGATATGCTACAAAAAGATATCGTTCAAACCTTATAAACTGGGGAATGTTACCATTCTTATATGAAAAAGATGAGTTGGATTTTACTAACGGAGACTACATATTTGTACCAGGTATTAAAAAAGCTGTTGAAGAAAAAACAGAAGAGATTAAAGCATACGTAGTAAAAGAAACAAGATTAGAAGAGATGACTTTTAAACTAGGAGAATTAACAAACGAAGAAAGAGAAATTATTCTAAAAGGATGTTTGATTAATTATAATAGAAGATAGAAGTAAAAATATAAGATAGAAACAATAACATTAGATAGAAATATCAATATAAGATAGAAATATCAAAATAAGATAGTGACAAAAAATAAAACCGACCGCCTCAAAAGTTAGACCCAAAAAGTCTAAAAATGAGGAAGTCGGTTTTTTATAATTAATTTCAAGAAAATGTTGTTAGTTTATTTAAATAATTCTTTCGCGAAGTTATACAAAGCTTTTCCACAAACATTAAAGTCGTGTCCGCCAGTAAGCTTATACCAATCATGTTCTTGATTGTTATCTTCAAGAGCCAAATGATAACTTTCGGGATGGTTTCCAACAACTGTATCAGTTTTTCCACCAACGATTAAAACTAGCGATTTACCAATATATTCGTCCTTTATTTTAAATTCCTCTTTTTTAAATAAACCTTCTTCCTTTACGCCATTCATGTCATAACCAAAAATTCCAGGAGCAGGGCAAAATGCACCCACATAAGAAAACACATCTTGCATACTCATTCCTAAATGTAGTGCAACTCTTCCACCCATTGAAAAACCAGCAATTGCAGTATTTTCTCTGCCTTTTGCAACAGAATAGTTAGCCTCAATAAACGGTTTTAAATCTTTTTCAAAATCATTTGCAAAATTGTCAAAAGCTCTATAATTATCAATTGAAAATGCATCAGGAGGATTACCAGCATCATTTAATCTTGCACGATTATTAGGAAGAACTAAAATCATTTCTTTTGCCTCATTTAAAGCAATCAGGTTACCGAGTATTATATTCGCCTTTCCTTCAGCTATCCATTGAAGGTTATCTTGTCCTAGACCATGGCAAAGATACAAAACAGGGTATTCTTTATCCTCGGAATAATTAGGTGGCAAAACAATTGTTACATTTCTCTCTTTTCCAACAGTCGTAGAATTATACTTAACTGTTTTAACTTCTCCATAAGTAACACCCGCTTTTTTCATCCTTACTACCTAAGCAACCAGAAATTATTATGGTTGAAGCGGCAGTAATTGCTAGTAAAAACATAAGCTTTTTTTTCATTGTAATTAACCCTTTCCTTTAATACATAGATTATAATTCTAGAAGCATCAAATTCTATAGACAAACGCTTATTAGAATACTAATTAGATAATATATTATTTTATATGAAAATGTCAATCCCAAAAAAGATTATGTTTTGTAATAAGATGCTTTAATAGAAAAAAGAATTTAATTCTACATAGGGCCACAACTTTATTGACATAGCATACAAAAACTTTATAATAGTTATATATAGGAAAACAATTATATACAAAAAGTTTTACGCTAGTATATAGAAAGTAGGGTGTATGAATTTTATTAGTGAATCTGATAGATACATATTTGGGCAAGGAAGACATTACGAGATATATAAAAAGCTTGGAGCACATTTATCAATAAAGAATGAAGAAGGTAATATTTTTCCAGATAAAAAAGATGAGAATATTAAAAAATGTATTAAAGGAGTGTACTTTAGTGTATGGGCTCCACATGCCAAAGAAGTATCAGTTGTAGGAGAATTTAATGAGTGGCAAGTAGGAAAAGATAGGATGACACCAATTGAGACTTCAGGGATATGGGAAGTCTTTGTAGAAGGTGTTAAAGAATGGGACATGTATAAGTTTGCTATTAAGACTAAAAATGATGAAGTAATATTGAAGTCTGACCCATATGCCCTACATACCGAACTTAGACCAGGCACTGCATCAAAAGTAGTTAATATAAGTGATTACGAATGGAATGACGAAAAATGGTATAAAAAAGGTTCTAAGAAAAGGACTAAAGAAGGCATCATGAGTTCACCAATGTCAATTTATGAAGTACATTTAGGCTCGTGGAAAAAGGATACAACATATAACGAAGATGGATTTATAGATTACAAAACATTAGCAAAAGAACTATGTGAATACATCGTAGAGATGGGTTACACGCATATAGAACTTATGGGAATTGCTGAGCATCCATTTGATGGTTCTTGGGGTTATCAAGTTACAGGTTATTATGCTCCAACAGCTAGATATGGTGCACCTAAAGACTTTATGTATTTTGTAGATTACATGCATCAGCATGGAATTGGAGTAATTCTTGACTGGGTACCAGCACATTTTCCAAAAGACGCATTTGCCTTATCTATGTTTGACGGAGAGCCTTTGTATGAATATGCTGACACGAGAAAAGGAGAACACCCAGATTGGGGAACTAAAGTGTTCGATTATTCTAAAAATGAAGTTTCTAATTTTTTGATTGCAAATGCACTTTTTTGGGTAAAAGAATATCATATAGATGCACTAAGAGTAGACGCAGTAGCTTCTATGCTATATCTTGATTATGGTAGAAAATCTGGAGAATGGGTAAAAAACATCTATGGCGATAATAAGAATCTAGAAGCTATAGAGTTTTTTAAACACTTAAACAGTATTATGGACAAGAGAATTCCACACGCTTTATTGATTGCAGAGGAATCTACAGCCTGGCCAATGGTTACAAGAAGACCAGAAGATGGAGGTCTTGGATTTGATTTGAAGTGGAACATGGGTTGGATGAATGATTTTCTTGAATATCTTAAAATCGATCCATTTTTTAAAAAGGGAGCACATAACAAACTTACATTTAGTTTAACTTATGCATTTAGTGAAAACTATATCCTAGTAATATCGCATGACGAAGTTGTTCACCTAAAGTGTTCAATGTTAAAAAAAATGCCAGGATACCCAGCAGATAAATTCGCAAACTTAAAAACTGCCTACACATTTATGTTTGGACACCCAGGTAAGAAGCTTACATTTATGGGTCAGGAGTTTGCTCAACTTGAAGAATGGTCAGAAAAAAGAAGTCTAGATTGGTATCTTTTAAATGAACCGATGCATAAAAATATGCAAACTTATTTTTCAAACCTACTAAAACTTTATAAAGAATATCCAGTTCTTTATAAATACGAACATGACGCAAGATCATTTGAATGGATAAATGCAAATGATAGAGATAGAAGTATTTATAGCTTTATCAGAAAAAAACCAGAAAGTTACGCAGGGGCACTTATATTTATCTGCAATTTTACACCGATGGATAGAGAAGATTACAAAGTTGGTGTTTATGCAGCGGGTAATTATAAAATTGTTCAAAGAAGTAGTTCTAATAATGAAGAAGTAGAAAAAGAAGAAGTTTATAAAGCTCAAAAAAGTGAATGTGATAATAGAAACTACTCACTTTCGATACATTTGCATCCATTTGAAGCAATAGTTTTAAAAAAGACAAGATAGTTAATTATTATGATTAAGAAATACCCATAATTTGCCGATACTAGATATGAAAGTAACAAACAAATTATAGGTGGTGCTTAAGTTATGGTTAATATATATAATCTTAAAACAGAAGAAAAATATAGCAAGGCTCAGGTAGACACTGAGTCTTTTTATAATGCTAAAAATAATGTTAGTAGAACAGAAAGTAATATTAATATCATTAAAGATAGATTTGAAAAAATGGATGAAAATGTAATAGATAGCTTAGAAGATGAGATGTATGCGAAGTCTAACATTAACAAAACTAGTAAAAGTGATTTTGAAAAAGAGTTTGAAAATCTTAATAAAAGTGAAAAAGTTCTTCAAAATATTGACAAACTTTACAATGCTATTACGCCAGAAGGCTATTCTGAATTAGAAGAATTAGGCCTTGCACCAAGTAAAGAAGAACCATCAAAGCTAGTTACTGTCTATGATAGAATTCAAGTTCAACTTGCAACTTATTGTGATGATTACAAAATTACAGGTTCAAGAATTGATAGCGATGTGATAAAAGAAGTAAATGGAACTAATTTGTCAGAGGTTATTTCAAGAAAACTTGAAGATAAGTATGTACCTGCAACTATGGACAATATTAATGAAGTAAAGAGTGCATTTGAAAAAGCAGAAAATCTTACTAATATTGACAAATCAAGTAAAGAATACCTTATAAAAAATGATTTAGAACTTTCTATAAACAACATCTATAGGGCAGAACATAGTAAAAAGAATATATCAATCAATAGTCATAAAGATATGGATAATGTTATGTCTGAGAATACTTCTGCAAATAAAGTAGTGCAATCCTATGCAGGTATAAAAGCCACTAGTAATAATGCCAAGTTCTTTGAAGACATAGAAAAATTAACCCCACAAATTGAAAACTTTTTAGAGAATAATAATTTTGGCGTAAGCTTAGAAAATCTTAATAAATGTAAGGAAATACTTGAAAGTAAGATTCCATTAACAAAGGAAAATTATATTAAGAATGATACAATTGAAGGCAATAGTATAATAGAAGTGACTTCAAACAAAGAAGAATTACTTGATATGATTACAACTAACATGTCTTTTGGAAAAAAAGCAGAAGATACAGTTATATTAAAAGAAAAAATAAGTCTTTACATGAATCTTGATTCTTCTAAAAGACTTAATACTCTAGGGCTAGAAGAACAGCTAGATTATAGCTACAATAGATTATTAGAATTAGAAAAAGTTGCAAGTGATGTTGCAAAAACCATGTTTGAAATGGAAGATTTAACATTTAATGAAGAAAACATTTCAAAATATGAAGAAATCAATAAAGCGGTGTATGATTTAAAAGTTGCACCAATTTATATAAGTGCAGAAGTCTTTTTAGAAAGAATTAGCAGTAATTTAGAACAAGTAAGTAAGGCAGGAACATTACTAAAAGACAAATTAGATAAGGCTTTTGAAACCTACGAAGCAGTAGGAACTAAAGTTAGGGTAGACTTAAAAGATAATATCAACAAAGCATTTTCAAATATCTCAGACTTATTAAAAGAACAAAATATAAAAGTTAATGAAGATAATATAAAGGCAGTCAAGATTATGGCATACAACCAAATTGCGATTAATGAAGAAAATGTTAATAAAATAGTAAATATCAATTCGGAGTTTCAAACATTGGTGTATAATCTGACTCCAAAAGCAGTAGTAAAGCTTATAAAAGATCAGATAAATCCGCTTGAGATGGACATAAAGGAATTAAACGATTATTTATTGAAAGAAAAAATTATGATAAATAAGAATACAGAGAGTGATACTTCTAATCAAGAAAATAAAGAAGAATCTAGAAATGATGATTCAAAAAATAGTTTGGTTAATAGATTTGAAAACACAAATGAAAAAATAGAAAAATACAGTGAGTTTTTGTACCATCTTGATAAGAATAAAGAACTTACAAGTGAACAAAGAGAGCAGTATATAGGCATTTACAGGCTTTTAAATAACATAGAAAAAGATGACAGAAGTTCTATATCAATGCTTTACAAGAATGGATTAACAGAATCTAGTGATATAAAACTTAGTGATTTGTTATCAGCACTAAGAATTAAAGCTTCTAGTCAGAAAGAATATAATATAGATGATGGATTTGGATTTTTAGAAAAAAAAGAAGTATCAAAAACAAGCTTTGATTTGCAGTTTGAAGGTTTTTATAAAAACAATGTAAAAAAGAACTCAGACAAGATAATTAAGCAAGCAGTAGAAGAGTTATTAGAAACTAATGAAGCTATCAATATGGAAAATATTGCAATTAAAGAAGCAATGATTACAAATAAAGATGAAATCTTCTCGCAAATGAAAACATTTTTACCAGATAAAAAAAAGAAAAACAAAACATTTTCAATTGATGAAGCAATAGAAAAGCTAGAAGAAAACATAGAGTCTCAAAAAGACTTACAAACTGCTTTTAGTGAGTTGCAAGAAAAAGTCATAAGTGAAATCGAAGATAGAATAGGTGAAAACCACACAGAAATTTTGGATTTGAATAACTTAAAAAGAGTTGGAATTGTAGCAAATATTATTAATAATCAAAGTCAAAAAAACATTTATAATCTTCCGATAAAGATTGAGGATGAAGATGTTGTAATAAGTCTTAGAGTAAAAAAAGCAAAATCTTTTGAAGATAAGAACAAAGTTAGTATTGAACTAGAGACAGGTAGTTTAGGAAAAATCAGCGCTATGTTTTATCTTGAAAATGCTAAGGTGACAGGAATGATTTTAGCAGAAAGACAAGAAACAATAGATTCGTTTAATGATAGATTAGATGAATTTCAAAAGTTACTAGGAGAAAACAACTTTGAAGAAACTAATATTAATATATCTTCTAAAAAGACAATAGAGTCGAACAATTGGGACATAAGTACAGCTAAAGAAGATATAGATGCTAAAGAATTGTTTGTAGTTGCAAAGAGCTTTATAGACTTTATAAAAGCTGAATGAGAAAAAATAAAAAAATGCACAAAGTAACATTTAAAATGTGAATGACAAGAAAAATTAAGAAATAATAGAAAACTTCCGATACAATAAGTAGAGAAATTGCTAGTAAGAATAATACAAACATTAATAATAGCAAGAAAGAAAAAGGTGACAATATGAGAATTGGTACTAATATGTCTGCTATAATTGCAAACATGAATCTAAATACAGCAAATAGTAAGGTTTCATCATCAATGCAAAGACTATCATCAGGGTACAAAATCAATAAAGCATCAGATGATTCGGTTAATCGTGCATTATCATTTAAGATGAAAACACAGATAAAAGGACTAGAAAGAGCAACTCAAAATGCAGCGGATGGAATATCAATAGTTCAAACCGCTGAAGGAGCATTATCAGAAGTTCAAGCAATGCTACAAAGAATGAGAGAACTATCAGTTCAAGGAGCTAATGACACTAATAATCCTGAAGATTTAGCAGCGATTAATGAAGAAATCAATGCCCTAAAAAAAGAAATCAATAGAATAGCAGACGATACAGTATTTAATAATACAAAACTTCTTGATGGTTCTGTTTCAAGACGTTCTTACTCTAATGTAAATGGAGTGAATATGACTTATGCATCATCTAGTGTTTCAGCAAAAGAATATGGAATTACAATATTAGCAGATCCTCAAAAAGCTGAGTATATTTCAGGTGCAGCTACAACTAATACAATAGCAGAAAACCAGGCTGGAAGCATAAAAATAAATGGTGAAATAATAGATATAAAAGCTGGAGAAACTCTAGGCGAAGTATATGAAAAAGTAAGTATTTTAAGTGATAAACTAGGTATAAAAGTTGAATCAAGTACTCCAACTTATCAAAACGGCAGCACACTAACATTTACAACAGATAATTATGGAAGCGAGAGTCAAATTAATCTAAAAGTAGATGCAAACTTAGCAGCAGCACTTGGACTTAATCCACAAGTAAATGAAAAAGGCGTGGATATTTCCGCAGAATTTAGTCTTGATGGTGGAAATCGTGTTGGATTTACTGATCTTGATATGTTAAAAACAGATGGTACAAGTATTACAATAATAGGTCGTGGAGGATTTGAGCTAGAATTTGACATTGAGCCTACTTTAGTGGCAGATAATGGTGCAAGCGTAGATGTTAGAGAAAATATGCTCGATATAGGCAATTTAACTATCCAACTAGGAAGTAGAGAAGGTCAAAGTTTAGAGATAAACATAAATGCAATAAATACAAAAGCATTGAAGATAGATGATATCAATATGTCAACTTCAACAGGTGCAAGCCGATCAATATCTATATTAGATGAAGCTATTAAAAGAGTTTCAGAGGCAAGAGCAAATCTTGGTGCATATCAAAACAGACTTGAGTATGCAATCTCAGGAGTAGAAGTTTCTAAAGAAAATATGGATTCAGCACTATCAAGAATTGAAGATACAAACATGGCAGAAGAAATGACAGAATACACTTCAAACAATGTAGTAGTACAAGCTAGTATTTCAATGCTAACACATGCAAATCAATTACCAGAAAAAGTACTTCAGTTATTGCAATAAAAAATAATAAAAAACAAAAAAT
>CAZIGN010000014.1:0-15267 GCA_964538805.1 uncultured Lachnospiraceae bacterium | reverse complement strand
TTACCAGAAAAAGTACTTCAGTTATTGCAATAAAAAATAATAAAAAACAAAAAATTACAGGTATCTTTGTAATAGGAAGGTGTTTGAATGAATAATGAAAAAATTAAAGACTTTACTTACAGGGTTTCAAATGCAACAAAGAGTGAATTGATAGTAATTACATTTGAAATAATGATTGATTACATAGATTCAGCCATAGAAGCATATGGAAAAAATGATATGGAAGATTATATTTTTAATATTAATAAAGCAAAACAATTCTGTAACAACAACAGTTCTTCATTAGATTTCAACCATAAATTATCATTTGAATTATTAGAAATCTATATGTTTTTTAATAAGATATTAACAGAAGCGGTTGTTAAAAAAACAGATCAGGATGTGTTAAGAGTTAAAAATATGATGTGTACACTTAAAGATTCCTTTAAAGAGGTAAGTGCATTAGATAATTCTGAACCTTTAATGAAAGGAAAAGCACAAATCTATGCAGGTCTAACATATGGAAAGAACAGCGAAATATCAGAAGTAAGATATAAAAACTATTAATTAGAAGAAAAATGTTTATACCCCGCGAGTAGGTTGTTTCTAGTAAGAAAAGCCTTTGGCGGGGTATTTTAATTCGTAAAGAATAAAGGAGCAATCAGAAAATAAAAAATTATCAAAATAAGTCTTTACAAAAACAAAAACTTCATATACAATAAGAGACATATCAAAACAACAAGTTGCATATTGCTTTTGAATGTTTCTTTTTGTTTTTGGAGGATTGTTATTATATTTAGGGGGGAAGATATGAATAAAAGATTGTGGCTCATCTATGTAAAAGATTATGAGTATTCGGAGAAGTTATCTGATTATATCAATTTGAATGAAGATAATGATATAAAGATGATGGTATTTAAAAGTGCTAATACACTTAGTGAATTTCTTGAGAATAATAAGGTGGAAGTTCTAATTCTTGAGGATGTAAGTGATATAACAGATAATGAATTAGAAAGAAAGAGTAATTTAGGTGACTATGCTTATAAAAAGAAAAGTGGTATAGAACCGAGATATGAAGCTTTTAGTAATATAGAAGATTTTGATGAACTTATTAGTTTTAGTGTGAAAAAAGTTGTATATCTAACAGATAATAAAAAAAATATGAGTGAGAATTTAGTTTATAGGTATCAACGTTGTGATGAGTTAATATCAGAGATAAACAGACTCGGAAAAGGGGATAGTTTTTTTAGAGAAAGAGATATTTACAGTTTTAAAAAAACGCGTTTTGTAGGTGTTTATTCTCCAATAGGAGGCAGTGGAAAGACAACCTTTGCAATAACGTATGGAAGAATTGCAGCTAGTGAGAACAAGGTTTTGTATATTAATTTTGATGAATTCTCTGGATTGTCTTACTTTTTTAATAGGGATAACAGTGTAAAAGAAGAAGATACGAGAAGTAAAGAACTAGATTTTTCAGATCTTTTGTATCATGTAAAAGTAAAAAGCGATAAGGCATCAGAAGTTTTTGAATCAGTTATCTGTAAATATAAAGAGATAGAATATATTGTACCATCTAGATTAAGTATTAATATTAAAGAATATAGAAAAAAAGATTGGGAGAATCTTTTTGAGTTTATAAGTGCAGATGGAAGATATGAAGAGGTGATTTTAGATTTTAGCAATATTGTAGGTGATATTTATGAAGTATTACTTATGTGCGACCAGGTATTTATGCCCATAATTAATGATTGTATATTTACTTCAAAGATTATTGAATTTGAGGAAGCCCTAAAAGCGGAAGGCTTAATAGAATTAAGCAAAAGAATATACAAGCTTTCACTTCCGTTTATTAACAAACCTGCTAGTAGGAGTGATTTTATGAATTATATTTTGTATAGCGAGATGGGCGATTACATAAGGAATCTAAGGTATGGAAGAGCTTAGAGAAAAAGTAATTGCAAGAATTGATTTAGAACAAGAGATAGAAGATAAAGATGTAAAGAATATAATCGATGATATTTTGACTAATGATAGCACATATAAGTTTAGAACCATCACTCAAAAAGAAGCTCTTAGAATGGGAGTTTATTCAAGTATAAGAGGTCTAGACATATTAGAAAAGTATATAAAAGATGATGACATTTCAGAGATTATGGTTAATGGTTATCAGAATATATTTATAGAAAGAAGGGGTGTTATAACTAAAGAAAAGGAAGGGTTTTTTAATAAAGAAAGATATTTGAATGTTATCCAAAGAATAGTCGGAAAGATTGATAGAAGAGTTAATGATTCAGAACCAATAGTTGATGCAAGATTAGTTGATGGTTCAAGAGTTAATATAGTGCTTAATCCAATAGCAATAGATGGCCCCGTTATGACAATAAGAAGGTTTCCAAGTCAACCGTTTAGAATGAGTGATCTAATAAAGTTTAAGAGTTTGACACAAGAGGTAGCTCAGTTTTTAAGAGAGCTTGTATGTAATAAATATAGTATTTTTATATCAGGTGGTACAGGATCTGGAAAGACAACTTTTCTTAATATATTAAGTAATGATATACCTAAAGATGAAAGAATAATAACAATAGAAGACTCAGCAGAGCTACAGATTAACAACATCGATAATTTAGTTAGACTTGAAGCTAGAAAAGCGAATATACAAGGGCGCAACGAAGTTACGATTAAGGATTTGATAAAAACTAGTTTAAGAATGAGACCTGATAGAATAATTATAGGAGAGATTAGAGGAGAAGAGGCCTTAGACATGCTACAAGCTATGAATACAGGACATGAAGGATCAATTTCAACAGGTCACGCTAATTCTTGTAAGGATAGTCTAAAAAGAATAGAAACTATGGTTGTAAGCTCAACAAATATCCCAATACTAGGGGTTAGATCCCAGATAGCATCGGCAATAGATATAATAATTCAATTACAAAGAATGCCAGACAAAACAAGAAAGCTTGTTGAGATTGTAGAAGTAATAGAACTAAAAGACAACGAAATTATTCTAAATACAATTTATAAAAGACAAGGAGGCGAGCTTAATAAGGTAAATGAACAAAAGAAAAGAAAACACATATAGATATACAAATAAAGTTATGATTAAGGATATTCTGATTGGATTAATGATAGTGATAATTATTAGCTACATATTTTATGAGAGTATAATTTTAGTATTATTAGCAAGTCCTTTTACAAAGTTTTATCTGAGTAAAAGAAAGCTAACTTTTATTAAAGTGCAAAAAGATATAGTGCTTAAGCAGTTTAAAGATATGGCAGAAAGTCTGGTTTTCTCCTTAAATGCAGGTTATTCTCTAGACAATTCTATAAAAGAAACATTAGCTGATATGAATAATCTTCACGGCAAAGAAAGTATTATTTCAAAGGAACTTAGTTATATGTACTCACAAATTAGGATAAATATACCCATAGAAGAGGTGTTTTGTGGATTTGCAAGTAGGTTAGACATAGAAGATGTGTATATGTTTTCGAGTATTGTCAATATAACTAAAATAAGAGGGGGAAATCTTATAAAAGTAATAAAGAATGCTTCTCAAAAGATAAGTGAAAGAATCAAATTACAGCAAGACATAGATATTATAATAAGCTCAAAGGTATATGAACAAAGAATTATGAGAATAATACCCTTCCTAATAATAATATATGTAAAGTTTTCAAATCCATCATTTTTAGAAGTTATGTATACCTCTTTGATTGGTAGAGTGTTAATGAGTTTATGTTTGGGAATATATATATTAGGATATTACATGGGAGAGAGAATAATCAAAAAGATATATTAAGTAATTAAGAAAAAGGATATAAGAATTCAAAAGCTTGAATCTAGCAATCAGAAAACGGAGTGTAGAATGATAGTTGTATACGCGTGTTTACTCATAAGTATAATTTTTTTAAACAAAGAGAAGATTGGTAAAAAAACCAAGATTAAAAAACCAGATAAGATAGAAAAACTAGGGTATTTTTATCCAATATCTATAAAGATTTTAAAGGTGATTAGATTAACAAGTACTAAGAATCTTAAAAGGTTATCATCATCTATCCTTGTATTTACAATATTCTTAATACTTGGCATAATTCTTTCAATAAGTTCAATGATTACTAAAGATGATAAAAAAGAGGAAATTAAAAGACCTTTGCATAACGAAAAAGAATTTACTGTAGATGTAGTTGTAGAAGATGAAAAAACAACAAGTATAATTCCTGTATTAATTAAACAAAAAGAATATTCCAAAGAAGAATCAATTGATATTATTAGAAAATCATTTGATAGTTTAGAAAAAATTATACTTAAGAGCAATAAAGATTTTAATGAAATATATACTAATATGAATTTTGTTGAAGAATTAGAAGAGTATAATATAAGCTTAAAATATAAGTTGAGTAGTACCGAATATATTGATTATATGGGGAAGTTAAAAAACAAGGGGATAAATAAAGACCAAGAAGTATTACTAGAGATAACTCTAGAACATTACGAAGTGAGTATTGTAAAACAAATCAATCTAAACATCAAAGCAATCCCAAAAACAAAAGAAGAAATATTAAAAGATTCATTAGAAAGCATCGTTAATAACGAAGATAATATAAAAAAAGAAAAAGTATCAATACCTAAGGAAATTGAGGGCCAAAAAACAAGACTGTTAGAAGAGGAAGAAAAAGAAAGTAACATTCTACTAATAGGTGTTATTGCAGCAGTATTTATCTTCTTTATAGCTAATAGAGATGAAGATATATTATTAAAAAAAAGAAAGGAAGAATTAATAAATGATTTTCCAGAATTCTTATCAAAGCTGACGATTTTTATTGAGTGTGGAATGTCTATTAATACAAGTATAAAGGAAGTTATAAAATATATTAAGAAAGATTCACATCTATACAAAGAGGTTTCTAGGATGAAAAAACTCATTGATAATGGAGTTATAGAAACACAGGCATACATATCCTTTGCAGAACAAATAAATTTGAACAATTACAAATCTTTAGCAAATCTGCTAGAACAAGGAAGTAAAAAGGGTGTAGAAGATATTGGAAAAAAACTCTCACAAGAAGTCGAAAATGCATATGAAGAAAAGAAACTGATTGTTAAAAAGAAGGGAGAAGAAGCGAGCACAAAGCTAATTGCACCACTTATGTTAATGTTAGTTGTAGTACTAATCATAATGATAGTTCCAGCTATAATAAGTATGTATTAAATGAAAAAGTTTTACTAAAAAAAAAAGGAAAAACAACTAACGAAAAACTTAGAAGGATATTAAAGTTATTATTATTAGTTGTATCGGGGTGGAAGTATGAAGGATAAATTTAAAAGAATAATAAGTAAAAAACTAATGAGTAAAAAAAGATTCAGTTTGAAAGATAATAACGAAGGAATAAGTACTGTTGAGATAATAATGATATTACTAGTACTAGTTGGACTAATAGTGATATTTAGAGCTAATATTCTTAATATAATTAATAGCATTTTTGCAAGAATCACTGAATCCGTAGATGCATTATGATAAAAAAAGGTTCGATAACGATATACTTTGCAGGAATATTTCTTGTAATAATAAGCCTGATTTTTATGCTGATTGAATCAGCAAGATTAACTTATATAAGAGCCCGAGTTAATAATGTTTCAAGTATTTCTATAGAATCAGCATTTGCAGGATTTACGAAAGAACTTTTTGATGATTATGGAGTTTTTGGACTTTACTCAGATGAAGAAGAATTAAAAAAAAGCATAAATAAATGGCAAGAGAGCAACATAGAATTAAGTAATGTTATATTTAAAGATACTCTAGATTTGTATCAAATAAAAGCAAACGAAATAGAAACCTCAAAAATAGGTTATATAACAGATGAAGACGGAGCAGTATTTGCAAAGCAAGTATCAAAGTATATGAAATATAGGATGATTAGTATGGGAGCGGATAAATTAATAGATAATTATAATGAATTCGATTCTGGGCTAGAAGTGCTTGATGTTAGAAATCTTGAAGATATTGATAAAATAGACAAAGAAAAAATAAAAAAAGTAAGTGATAATATTGAAGAAAAGATAGATAGTCTTAAAGTAGACTTAGAGGAAGCTGAAGATGAATATAAGGAAGCTGAAGAGGTTGATTTATCAATAGAAAAACTAGAACAAGATCTTTTAGAAAAAATAGGAAGCATATTAAAAGAAGGATTGTTTGAAGTGGTCCTAGAAGATCCTACAGCTATATCAAAAGCTTTTATTAATCATACATATCTTCCCTCTATCATGACTGCGATATCAAAAGATGCAGCTGTCGCTATAGAAATTGGGAAGAATAATGAAGATGACTATTTTACTAACAAAGATTTTAGTAATGATTCTTCATCAAGTAAGGGAGTAAAAGATAATACAGCAATAGACAAAGTGCTTGGAGGAGTTGATAAAGCAATATTTTTAGGATACCTTAAGGATAAATTTTCATGTTATACAAAAAGTCTAGAAGATACAAGTTTAGCCTATGAATTAGAGTATATATTAATGGGTGATAGTAAGGATGAAAACAATTTATATAGTACGATTGTTTCCCTGATATTTCAAAGAGCAAGTTTTAATGTAATTCATATATTAATGGATCCTAAAAAATCAGAGCTGGTTGATAAAATAGCAATGGGGATAACCGCAGCAACACCAGTACCAGGGCTTAAAGAAGTCGTAAAATTCACGTTGATATCCTTATGGGCAACGGCAGAAGGAATAATTGATGCAAAGGATTTGCTCGCAGGGAAAAAAGTTCAATTAATTAAAGATAGTAAAAACTGGACCTTATCTTTAGCGAATGCATCAAAAATTAATAAAGACACTTTATCTGTAAATGACGGAAAAAGTGGAAAGACCTATGAAGAATATGTTTTAGGTATGATATTTTTGAAAAATAGAATATCTTGCTATTTTAGGACAATGGATATAATTCAAGAGAATATTTCACTAAGAAATGATGTTAATTTTCGAATGAATAGGTGCTTAACCAAGGCTTTAATAAAAGCTGAATATAGCGCACCAGCTATATTTTCAAAGATAAGTATTAAATACATTAATAATTATAAAGTTAATAATGAAGCTTACTTTAGTTATTAGAAAAAATATTAGAAAAGCTACCCTGTCTCTAATGCCCTTACTTAATGCCACAAGAAAATTAGATGCGCACTCTCCAAGTACAAAGATAATATAAAAGTAAGGGTATCATAGACAGGGTAGGCAAAATGATTAATATAAAACAATAAAAAATAAAAAAATAAGATAATAAGAAACAATAAGAAACAATAAGGAACAATATGATAAAAAGAAAGATAAAAATATGAAATTGAAAAAAGCAAGCCTTAGTGTAGAAGCCGCAATAGTTATACCTTTTGTTATATTAGCAATAATACTAGTGTCTTATTTTTTGGTCATTATCAACATTCAGGTAAGTCTACAAGATAGTATTGATGAAGCTTTGAATAAGTTTAGTAATAAAAGCTACACAATTGAAAAGCTAGAAGAAATAATTAGTAAAGATGAAGACGGCTTATTATCAAAAGCATCAAAAGTAGGAGAAAATATTTATCTATACGAGTTTCTGAAAAATGAAATTATTACTGAAGATCTTAAGAAAAAGTTGAAAAACACATTAGTTATGGACAAGCATAAAGGAATTAGTTTCATAGGTTCTAGTTATGATAATAAAACTAGCGAGATAAATATAGTAATGACCTATCAAGTGACATTGCCATTTATTGCAGACAATATTATCGAATTAAAGTTCATACAAAAAACAGCAGGTAAGGGTTTTTTAGGAACAAGTATTAAGGATATAGAAAAGACCTATGAAGACATGGTTTATCTTACAAAATCAGGAAAAGTATACCACACTAACAAATATTGTTCGTATCTTCTAAGATATGAGTTTGTTACAACTTATGACAAGGTAGAAAGCTTAGGAGGGTTTAATAGTTTTTGTGAATTTTGTGCAAAAGGGACTCTAGAAAAATCCGAGTATGTAATTGTAACCACATATGGGAAAGTTCTACACAATGATTTTGATTGTACTAGACTTCATAGAGATGTATTTATGGTGAAGCTATCATCCTGCGAAAACATGCAATTATGTGAATTGTGTAAAAAGAAGAACTGAAAATAAATAAGAAATCAGGATAAAAATGAAAATGGAAAACAGCATAAAAATAAATAAGAAATAAGCATAAAAATCAAATTAGAAATCAAAAAAGGGGGTGAGAAGCAGAACATATGGTTAATACAGCGGCAGTTTTAATTTATCTTTTAATTGTTTCATACAAAGATATTAAAGAAAAAATGGTATCGGTAAGACTATGTATCGTTGCAGCCGTAACATTTATAATGATTCATGTGTTTTCTTTCTTTATCTATAAAGAAAATAGTATTAGTGAAATACTTTTATATATAGTGATTGGAATTATATCAGGGTCGGTGGTAGTAATAATCGCAAAAATAACTAATGAAGCGATAGGATATGGGGATGCTCTTATTATTTCTTGCCTAGGAATAGGAGTTGGATTATACCAAATGATTATTATAGTATTGTTTGCATTCTTTTATGCAGCAGTATATGGGAGTGTTGGAATAATTCCAAAAAAAACAAATCTAAAAACTACTCTTGCGTTTGGACCATTTTTGTTAATAGGATTTATAACTGTCTTAGTTTTACCATATTTAGAGCGAGGATAAAGGACGGGCAGAGATCATGGACAATAAAGATTTTAGAGATTTAAAAGCCTTTAAAGCTTTTAAAGGCAGTATAACAATAGAAGCCGTTAGTGTTATTGGTATAGTTCTAATAGTTTTATATTCTTTAGTTATGTTTTTGTTTAAAATTCACGATGATACAATACTAAAAGCTAACTCATATAATTTAAAAGGTTATAATACTAACGAAGCAAATGTGAAAAAAGAAAACAAAAATGATGAGTATATATTAGAGGGCATTAATGAGGGAATTATACTAAATAAATCAAAAATATATTCAATAAAGGATCTAGGAAAGTATAAACCAAAGAGCGAATTTGTAGATAAAGTAGATAACATACTAAAAATGAAAGTTTTGTCAGATTTTGTGGAATAAATAATAGCAAAAGATTAGATAAAACTATAATAAAATAAAGGAATTGGGAGTTGCTTATGATTGTAGAGTATAAAAAAGTAAGAGGAAAAAGTTATATGCAAATAGCTATAGAATCAGAAAACATTAATAAGTTTGAATTAAATATGATAGGAGAAAACATTGTAGAAGGATTGCTAGAATGTGAGCTGATATTTATTGATGGTAAAAGCAAACTTTGCTATGACATTACATCAAAACAGAACCTAAAGACAATATATGAGAATAAAAGATTATCATATAAAGATTTAAAGACAATCATTTTAGGTCTTACAATAGTTATCGACAATATAGGTAATTATCTTTTAGATGAAAACAGACTAGAATTGAGGCCAGAACTAATATTTTTATCTTTTGACACACCGGATGTTTTTATTTGTTACAATTTAGAAAAAAAATCAACCTATGAAGAAAGTATTATAGATTTATCTGAATATCTACTAAAAAAAATCGATAATAACGACAAAGATGCCCTACATCTAGCTTATACACTTAATAGTGTTGCTATAGAAGAAAGGTGTAACACTAAAGAGTTAAGAAAGCTTTTAGTACAAGGACAAATGGGGCATCAAAGTGTACAACAAAAAGAAGATTGCAATGGAAGTTATGTAGAGGATGTAAGAAAAGATTGTAAAAGAAGGAATGATTCAAAATATCAGTCGAAAGTTCTTGAAAATGATTATGAATGCATAAACGAAGGATACATAAACGAAGGTAAATTGAATAGCAAAGGTAAATTGAACAAAAAATACAAATTTAATAAAGAAGATAAATCGAACAAAGAAGACCGATATGAGAGATATGATAAAGAAGACCGATATGAACAATATTATAAAGAAGACCGATTTGAGAGATATGACCGATATGACAAAGAAGAACAAGAAGACAAATATGATAACGAAGATAATAATGAGAATAGTATAGTTGAGTTTTTTAAAAACAATATCAGCTTTAAAGATGAGAAAATAATTAAGAGTTTAATTCTTTCTTGTGTAGGAATTGTGCTGGTATTATTGATATTGTTTTTGACATTTTCAAGAAATATACTTCCAATTGAACAAGGAGTTTTAGCAATTACAGGAGTATTAATAGCTATAATATATGTGGTAATGTGGATATTTAAAGAAGACAAAGAAAAAAGGATATTAGAAGAACTAACTAGAAAAGATTATAAAGACACAGATGATTATAAAGATATAGAAAATTATAAAGAGCAAGAAATTCATAAAATTCGAAAAAACAATAAAGATCTAGAAGATCATAATTATCAGAAGGAGAATAGAAGACAAATTGATAGCACTTACTTAAGCAATAGGCTACCAGAAAATACAGTTCTTTTGGGTGTTAGAGAAGCTAATTATCAAAGAGAACTAATGTTTCTTGATAACGACGAAGTTGATGAAAAAAAGAATATAATTATTAAAAAATATCCTTATATAATAGGGAAGATAAAGGATAGTGTAGATGAGGTAATTAATAACCCACTAATTAGCAGGATTCATGCGAAACTAAGTAAAGAAGAAGAAAAGATTGTAATAGAGGATATGAATTCTACTAATGGAACTTTTGTTAATGGATATAGACTTTTACCATATTCAAAAAAGGAGATAGTATCTGGTGATAAGATAAGATTTGGATCACATGAATATATGCTTAAATGAATATATATATAGGTATAGGAAGTATCAAGCTAAATTGACATTTTTATAGAAAATTGTTATTTTAGTATTAGTGAGTGTCAATATAATTAAAGTTTACAATTTTTTATCAGTATTGTCAGCTTTTGTATAAATTTGATACTAATATTAAAAGGATGGTGAAGATATTATGGATGAGAATTGTATTTTTTGTAAGTTAGCTTCAGGAGAGATTATGACGAATACCGTATACGAGGATGATGATTTTAGAGCGATTTTAGATGCATCACCTGCAACAAAAGGACATACTATTATTATTCCTAAGAAACATTATAAAGATTTGCTTTTGATACCAGACGAATTAGCCGCTAAGTCTATGGTGGTTGCTAAAAAGCTTGCAAAACTATTTGTTGAAAAACTAGACTGTGAAGGTGTTAACATAGTTCAGAATAATGGAGAAAAGGCAGGACAAACAGTATTTCATTATCATGTTCATGTTATACCAAGATATAATAATGATAATGCTCATATTTTGTGGGAGCCAGGTCAATTAGTTGAACCAGAAGAGATATTAAAAACATTAGAAACACCTATTAATTAATCAAACTGAGGGAGATTTTTCCATCCTCTTAGGTGTTGAATGAGAAGCATTTGACGATAATCAAAAGACGTTGTACAAAAGCAAGATTGAAAGTAGCTATATTATGCAAAAAATCACCTCACCGAAGTTGTGAAAGTAAATCAAACTTAGGTGAGGTGATTATCTAAAAAAGTATTAGTTCTTATTTTGCTCTAAGAATAGGCAAACCTTCATTGGAAAAATAAATCTGTTTTATTCGTGCATGTCTACATGGATCAACCAATGAGTTACCATGAAAAGTTCCACAGTCTCCTGTTAGGTGGGTTGAAGGTCTTGCATGATAAACAAGGAATACATTTCCTTTTTCATCAGTTGCAAAAGAATTGTGTCCTGGACCAGATTCTCCAACTAAATCATTTGTTGTAAGAAGAGGAGTTCCTAGTTTGTTCCAAGATGATGATGAAAGCATATCACTTTTTTCATCTGCCCATATTAAACCTATACAATATTCACTACCAGTTCCAGAAGCGGAAAATGTCACAAGAACCTTTCCATCTCTAATAAGAACTGCAGCTCCTTCATTAACTTGGTGAACTTCTTTTTCCCAGTTGAATTCAGGTTTGGTTATAAGAGTTGCAGCGCTAGTAAGAATCCAAGGTTCTTTAGGGTCAATTTCTCCTATAAATAAACTAGAAGCACCTACAATTTCTGCCCATATTACATAATGCTTATCATTAACTGTAAAGTATGTCATATCTAAAGAAAAGTTGTTGAATGAATTTCCGCCAGATTTTGGTTTGAATCTTCCAACATATTCCCAAGAGTCATTAAAAGGATCACTACCACTACATTTTAGAACTTGAGCTCTAACTGAATATAAATCATTTGGAACAATGCCACCAGCAAAGAAGACATACCAAGTGCCGTCAATGTTGTGAAGTTCCGGTGCCCATATAAATCTATTAACTGAATCTTCTTCAGATTCATGCCATATAACTTTTTCTTCGGCATCTTTTAATCCTTCAATGGTTTTAGAACGTCTTAAGATTACTTTGCTGTATCCTTCGACATCATTATCGCCAACCATAGGGTAAGAAGCTGTAAAATAGTAATAACCATCCTCGCCTTGTATTATCCATGGATCTGCCCTTTCTTCAACTAATGGATTAGGAATATTAGAAGTTGAATCAACTACTTTAATATCTTCGAATCCATATTCTTTCATCAAGGTGTCATATTCGTTTTCAGATATTCCAATTATACTACCGATAACTGCATTCTCAGGGGCAACAACTTGTGTGTAATCTTGCCAGAGGTAAGAGGTCTTAGAACTTTCTGTAAACTTATTAAAATCATTGGTTTCTTTTTTAAAAGTATTAACACCTACAGACCAATACAGGTTATAGGATTTGCTTTTAGAATCATATTCACATTTTGGAGTAAAAACATTCTTTCCATCAGCAAGTTCATAGGAAGATTCGAAGTTATAGTCAATAAGATCTTTTGAAGAAAGTATTGAGATACTTGTACTTCCAGTGTCTTCAGCTGATACAACGCCAAAAGAGTTATCTTCTTTTCTAAATAAACAAGGAGCTACTAGATTACCTAGTCCCTTTTTTTCATAATATATAGCACCACCATAATTAATAGGAGTAAATGTTTTGCCATCTTTACTAATAGCAAGATACATTCCTTTTGAAACGGCATTGTTTTGATTTAATGAATAACTCATAACATAGGCGTGGTGAGAAGAATCAAGCCATTGTTTAGGGGTTGAAGCAACTTCTTGCTTTTTTGTAGTCGAATCATTAGTATCAGACTTAGAATCAGAGCAAGCAGTAAAGCTAAATAGTAGAATAAAAGTAAAAGCAGTAACAAGCAATTTTTTCATATTGTATAGTCCTTTCTAAAAACATATTAGTTCTATTGTATAAGAATTCCTATAAAGTAGCTATAAAAAACAAAAGAAAAAATTGCTGTTTGATGAGTTAGTATTCTAACACATCTAAGTATCTAGAAATATTTTGTTATCTAGAAATGTTTTGTTAGCCGTAAATATTTTGTTGGGCAGAAAAAATTAATAACAAAAAAGGGGCGAAAGCCCCTTTTTTATGTAAAAATATAATTGAGTAAAACAATTGATTTATATAAATTCAAATAACTGATCAAGCATTCTTAAGGTGTTAAAGTTACCTTTAGCAGTCATCTCGCCAGTCATAAAAGCTCGTTGGAAACTAATTCTTCCGTTGACAATATTACTAAGAACTTCATATTTTAACTTTGCAATAACATCAGAATCTTCATTCTTTTCATACTTACAAGAAAGAGTATCGTTTGCAACACTAATTGATAAGTAACGCTTTTTGTCTTCAATCATAAACATATAACTAGCTTTAAAATCAGATTGTGCTTTAAAATGTTTTTTAAAATCATTTATAAATTCCTGATCAATATCAGTACCTTGCTCACTTAACAAATTCTTGAACAGATTAGAAAGTTCCTCGATATCTTCTTTTTGTCTATTAACATAGTTATCATCAGCAACATATTTTGAAAGTTGTTCGCTTTCTTGAGGTGTTAAATCAACAGAATTTTTTAAGATATTAGTCTTAATAGCATTAATGCTAGTTGGCAGGTTGATTGTATTTTGAGAAATTCGTCTATACATATTCTCTGCTTTTTTTTCAATAATCTTTGCATACTCTCTATTTAATTCAAATTCAGTATTGTCCTCAACATAAGCACAAATTCCAGTTGAAACTTTTCCGCCAAGTAGCTCCCAGGCATACCTTAAATTATGATAAGCTTCCTTTTCGCCATAAGTAGTAGCTAAAACTACAGGAGACATGTATAAATTTGCTATCTTTTTCTTGTCACCATAAAGCCAGCATGCATCTAAAAATTCCTGTAAGTAGCCTCCAATTCCAAGCCATTCAACACTTGCTGCAATAATTATTCCATCACAGTCTTTAAGAGTTTGAGCAAGAGTAGGGATAGAACTTTTAATATCAAAAAGATTATACCTAGTAATACCAACACGTAGTTCTTTTAGAACTTCTTCAATTTTAGATAAAACATATAAGGTCGGATCATCAATAAGACCACGCCCACCATAGTATATATTAATGTTCATTATATGCTCCTTTCATTTTGTCTTGATTTAGAAATTCTTAGCTTTATAATAACAGGAATTATTGATAAAACAACACCAGAGATAAAACCACCAATATGAGCTGCGTTATCGAGCTCTTCGTTGAAAAGACCGGTAAAAATCATTAGCCCGATTATAATAAATGCACGTTTTAGATTATTATAACCTGCGTTAGAAGAACGGTCAAAGATCATAATAACAAGCATAGCACCAATCAAAGCAAATATAGCACCAGAAGCACCAGCAGAAACGGCTAAAGCACCTTGTGAAGAGTGATATAAAGCTGAAGTTATACTAGCTAAAAGACCACCAAAAAGATAAACAAAACCAGTTGAAAAACAACCAATTTCTTTTTCGACAAACGAGCCAATAACTGCAAGGGTCACCATATTATTTATAAGATGATCAAACCCAAAATGCATAAAAGTACTCGTAAACAGTCGATAATACTGATTATCTTCAAAAATAAACTTCCAATAAGCGGCTCCGTTATCTAACATAAAATCCGAATCAAGAGTATTGCCCTTAAAATCCAGATAAAAAAATGCAAGTACATTAATAATAACTATAAAAGCAGTGAATTTTCTATAAGAATTCGGGGACCTATAAGAACTATCCATTCTATAAGAAGTTTCCATCTTATGAGAACTATCCATTCTATAGGAAGTTTCCGTCTTGTGAGAACTATCCATTCTATAGGAAGTTTCCGTCTTATCAGAACTATCCATTCTATAGGAAGTTTCCGTCTTATCAGAACTATCCATTCTATAA
>CAZIGN010000013.1:26450-30157 GCA_964538805.1 uncultured Lachnospiraceae bacterium | reverse complement strand
ATGCAAAATTATGATAACAACATATAAGAATTTAACAAATTAAAGTACGCAAAATTATAATAATAAACTGTTGCTTTTGTTATAATTACAAGTAATATGTATTAGGGTAAGAAAGAATTACTTGGGAAGGTTAAGGTTGAATAAAGTGAAGGTTAATTTAAGAAGATTAAAAAGAATGATATCAGTTTTTGTATTATTAAGTATTTTGTTGTTAGATTTTGGAAAATATATAAACATAGACAATATAACAACGGTTAGTGCAGACAGTAAAACAATTCAAATAAGCACTGCAAAAGAACTTTCTATGATTGGAAAGGATAATAAGTATCCGCTCGATGGTAATTATATTTTGACAAAAGACATAGATTTGGTGGGAATTAATTGGGAACCAATCGGAAAGGGCGGAGCAGGAAAGGGTTCTATTTCTGGAGAAGGAGTATTTAGTGGCAGTTTTGATGGAAATGGACATAAAATAAAGAATCTTAATATAGAAAAAATAAGCGATCCGACTATATCTAGTGATGGATCGGGTTATGTTCAATTTGGATTATTTGGAACTGTTGCTGGAAGTGAGACTAGTGCGACAATTAAAAATATAGTTTTTGAAAATGCTCTTATTAAGGTGACTTTGTCATGGGGAGCGTTTACTTCTGTAGGTGTACTTGTGGGAGATGTTAATGGTAAGGTTAATATTTCAAATATATCTATTAATAATGCGAGTATAGAAGTTATTTCTACAGATAATCAAGGAGATTTAGTTGGAGCTGGAGGATTAATTGGTGAATGCAGAACTGATAGATTTAATGGTGGAAACTCTTTGATTTATATAAATGACATTTTTTCAGACGCAAACATAAATGCTACAAATCCAACATTTAACGCCTTTGCTTCAGGTATAGTAGGAAGAATAAGAGAAACAGCAGTAGCCGAGTTGACAAATGTTGTTTCTGTAGGTGAAGTTTTGTTAAATGGAACTTTAGGTAATGGAATATACAATATATCAAATGGAGACAGACATGCAGGTGCTGAACTTATAGAAAATATTTATTTTTTAGAAAATAAATCAAGTCCACAAAGTTTTGGAAGTATTATTGATGAAAATATGCTAAAAAGTGGAGAACTTAGTTTATCAAAAAGTTGGAGGCAATCAAAAAATTCGCTTCCTTCTCTAAATACTGCAAAATTAGATAAAGACGAGCAAATATTAAGTGAAATCAGCATAGTTTTTGCAGATGATAATAGTCTGGATTTTGTTAATAAAGATATTGAAGTGCCTATTTTGGTTGAAGGAGAATCAATAACCTGGGTTTCTAATTCTACAAATGCACAAATAGGAAAAGACGGAAAAATTAAAATTATACTTCCAGAGTTTGGAATTAAAGAAGCCGTATTAACTGCAACATTCAACAATAAAACAAAGGATTTTAATATAAGAATAGTTTCACCAAACCAACCTACATTTAGCAAAAAGTCTTATTCAATAGGTGATACATTAGAAGTTATAAATACGGAAAAAGGTATAACTTTTGACTGGTACATAACTAACATGATTACTAATACTACAAGAGAAATGCTAGGAGATGCTAAAGGTAAATTCTTATTAGAAGAAAAAGATCTTGAAAGTATGATAGTTGTAAAGGCTAAAGGATATGATTCTATAAGTTTTTATTTTAGTAAGTTACCTGTAATATATATTGACTCTAGCACGTCATACAATGCAGTTACTAAAGAGGCAATATCTTACGCTGACATGAGGATACAAGGAAATGCAGAGTATTCTAAGGATGAACTTTTATATGAAGGAAAGACTGAATTAAAACTAAGAGGTAATTCAACTGCTGCCTTAGAGAAAAAGCCATTCAAATTAAAACTTGACAAAAAATCCAATCTATTAGGTCTTGGAAGTGATACAAATAAGCATTGGGTATTACTTGCAAACGCGCTAGATTCAACATTACTTAGAAATAAGTTATTGTTAGACTTTTCTGGAAATATTGGAGCACCAACTAATATGAAATCTACTAACACTGTATTAATTTACAATGGAGAATATCAAGGTGTTTATCAGTTGTGTGAGCATGTAAGGATAGATAAGGAAAGAATTGATGTATTTGATTGGACAGAATTAGCAGAAGACATAGCAAAGACTATAACTGAAGATAAATTTGGAAAAGAAAATGCCTTTCCAGAGTTAAAAGAAGAGTTTTACATTAATTTAGAAGAACAACTATTACAAGACTACTCATGGATGGATACAGGAGTAATTCTTTATAAAGAGATTAAATATTACATAAAAGATTATATTTCAAAACTTCCTAAAGCAACAGGTGGATATTTAGCAGAAATGGATTTTTATGCATTTTGGGATGATGGTTTATTAGCAGGGATGACAACTGCGTATAATCAACCAATGTATTTTAATTCGCCAGAACCAGAATCAAGAGAAGCGGTTGTAAGCTTTAAAGAAACACAGCTATATAAATATGCAGCAAAGTATACACAAACATTTGAATATGCGCTACATAGCGATGATTTTTTCTTTAGAAATACAGACACACACTATAAGTTGCTTGATCCAGGAATGTATAATTTAGGGTGGCATGATGCAACTTATGAAGTGAATGAGTATAAAGACGAAGAAAACGATGGCATGCATTATAGTGAACTATTTGACATGAATAGTCTCGTAGTTAATTTTATATTTACAGAATTTGCTATGAATTGGGACAGTATGAAAAACAGCTTTTTCTATTACAAAGATATAGACGAGTTAGCGGTTGTTGGTCCAAATTGGGATTATGATTGGGCATTTGGCAATAAAGTTTCAAGCGCAATAATAAATAATACAACTGATTATCCAACTAACTGGCATACTACTATTGAAGAATTTACATTAGAACAATACTACCAGTCAGTACAGTGGAATAGGATGTTGATAAGAGACCCTTACTTTTTAGCAAAAAGTTATGAACTATATAATGAAGTTAGACTTACTTATATAGAAGATATGATTAAAGAAGGTGGTTTGATAGATACATATTTTGAATTGACAAAAGAAGCTGCAAAAGCTAACGATGTTAAATGGAAACACACACAAGGATATAATGATTTTGATACAGCAATTAGTGAAATGACTACATTTATAGATACAAGGGTAGAGTGGTTAGATGAACAGTTTGTAAGTTTTGAAACATTTATAAATTCTTTAGGATACTACCAAACATCGGATTATTTAAACGTTGAAAAAGTAGATACAAAAGCAAAAAAAGGATATACACTTATAACGGCTAAAGCAAATGATGAAGCGGTCAAAGAAATAATGTTTCAAGTAAATGGAACAATGCAGTATAGTGCTATATTAAAAGGAGATACAGCTACTATATATGTGCCAGATAAATATCTAAACCAAGATAAAATTAACTTAGTAGAAGTAAAGGCCAAGGATGAGTATGGTGAATACATAGTTGATAATAAATACAGCATAGAAGGTAACTATAATATAATTCACTCAAATTATCAAAGTTTTGAAAAAACAAAACTAGAAGTAAATGAAGCTAATGAAACATATGAAGATAAAGGAATTGATCTTTTGTTAGTGTTTGTCATTTTAGGAATAATGATCGCTGTTACTATGATGATTGTTTTAATAAAAAAAAGCAAAAATAAAAAGCAGAAATTAAACATAGAATCATAAACAAAATATAAAA
>CAZIGN010000013.1:20485-26350 GCA_964538805.1 uncultured Lachnospiraceae bacterium | reverse complement strand
ACAAATATATAATTAAGGCAGTATAAGGATAGAAACTAATAGTACACATTGATATTTAGTATAGTGTGTAAAATAAAAAAAATATCCCTATGCTGCTTTTTTATTAAAAAAAATTAAACTATAAACAAACAGTAAACAACTTGATTTATAAAGTGATAAAACATATAATTGATTTTATACATAAGACAAAAGGAGAGTGCAGATTTGCACGAGTGATTATATATGGAAGATAATAAAAAGAAAAGTTCAAATAACAACGATCAAAAACCAAAGATGAAACATACGGTTATTATTCTTATAATAGCAGGCGTAATATCTCTCATGTTGATGAGTTTGATGAGTAATATGTATGAAAATGCTACAACAAAACAGATATCTTATGATGAATTTTTAACTATGATAGAAAAAGAAGAGATTAAAGAAGTGGTTGTAAGTGAAGAAGGGAAATTACTCATTACGCCCCTGAAAACTGAAGAGTCGGTTGTTCCATTTACATATTGGACAGGACAATTTGAAGATCTTAATGAACTTTCGGTTAGACTTGATGAAAAAGATATAAAGTTCTCAAAGACAATAAAAGATTCTGGCAACTCGTTGATAGATTTTATATTAGTATGGATATTACCATTTGCTTTGATTTATCTTGTTATGGGTATTTTGTTTAGAAAGATGTCACAAGGCGGCGGTATGATGGGGGTTGGAAAGTCTAATGCAAAAGTCTATGTTCAAAAAGAAACAGGAATAACATTTAAAGACGTTGCAGGGCAAGAAGAAGCGAAAGAATCAATGACTGAGATAGTAGATTTTTTACATAACCCTGAGAAATATTCAAAAATTGGAGCAAAACTTCCCAAAGGAGCTTTGTTAGTAGGACCTCCTGGTACAGGAAAAACACTTATGGCTAAAGCAGTTGCTGGTGAAGCAAAAGTACCGTTTTTTTCTTTGTCGGGTTCTGATTTTGTTGAAATGTTTGTAGGAGTAGGCGCGTCAAGAGTAAGAGATTTATTTAAAAAAGCTCAACAAGAAGCACCTTGTATAATATTTATAGACGAAATAGACGCAATAGGAAAAAGCAGAGACTCAAAGTTTAGTGGTAATGATGAAAGAGAACAGACACTTAATCAATTATTATCTGAGATGGACGGCTTTGACACATCAAAGGGAATACTTATATTAGCGGCAACAAACAGGCCCGAAGTTTTAGATAAAGCCTTATTAAGACCAGGAAGATTTGATAGAAGAATAATTGTGGATAAACCAGACTTAAAAGGTCGAGTAGAGACGCTTAAAGTTCATTCAAAGGGTGTTGCTATGGATGAAACTGTAGATTTTGAGGCAATAGGTCTTGCAACTTCAGGAGCAGTTGGTTCAGACCTTGCTAATATGATTAATGAAGCGGCTATAAATGCTGTAAAACATGGAAGAAAAGCAATAAGTCAAGAAGATTTGTTTGAGTCTGTAGAAATGGTGATTGCAGGTAAAGAAAAAAAAGACAGAATATTAAGCAAAGAAGAAAAAAAGACAGTTGCCTATCATGAAATTGGTCATGCATTAATCACTGCATTAGAAAAAGATTCTGAACCAGTTCAAAAAATCACTATAGTTCCAAGAACTATGGGTTCTCTAGGATATGTAATGCAAGTTCCAGAAGATGAAAAGTACTTAATGAAAAAAGAAGAATTATATACCAAACTAGTAACACTTTTAGGAGGAAGAGCTTCTGAAGAAATAAACTTTAAAACTGTTACAACAGGCGCAGCAAATGATATGCAAAAAGCAACAAAGATAGCAAGAGCAATGATTGCGCAGTATGGTATGTCAGAAAAGTTTGGACTTATGAGTTTAGAGACAATAGAAAATGAATATCTAGGTGGCAGAACAAGCCTAGATTGTAGTGATGAAACAGCGGCGCAAGTAGATCAGGAAGTAAATCTATTGCTTAAAAAAGCATACGAAGAAGCTAAAAAATTATTGTCAGAAAATAATGAGGCATTAATAAAAATAGCGGACTATTTAATAGAAAAAGAAACTATAACAGGAAAAGAATTTATGGAAATCTTTAATCAGGTTAAAAATGGAGATGATACAGTTGTTTGATATACAAGAAGAGCTAAAAAAGTTACCTGCTTCTCCAGGGGTATACTTAATGCACGACGAAAAAGATGAGATTATATATGTTGGAAAAGCCATAAGTTTAAAAAACAGAGTCAGACAGTATTTTCAAAAGACTAATAAAACAGAGAAAATAAAAAAAATGGTTTCTCTGATTAATAGATTTGAATACATTGTTACTGATTCAGAGATGGAAGCTCTTATATTAGAGTGCAACTTAATAAAAGAGCATCATCCAAAATATAACACAATGTTAAAAGATGATAAAACTTACCCATATATAAAAATTACTGTTAATGAAGAATATCCAAGAGTTTTTTTGACACGAAGTTATAAAAAAGACAAAGCAAAGTATTATGGACCATTTACAAATATTTACATAGTAAAAGAAACTCTTGAACTTTTAAGAAAGATGCTAAAAGTTAGAAACTGTAGGAGGAATTTGCCAAGAGATATAGGTAAAGAAAGACCTTGCCTTTATTATCATATACATCAATGCGATGCGCCTTGCCAAGGATATATTTCAAAAGAAGACTATGCAATAAAGATAGAACAAGCAAAAAGATTCTTAGATGGAAACTTTAAAGAGATGACAGAATATATAGAAAATCTCATGAAAGAGGCAGCAGAAAAACTTGACTTTGAGTTAGCAATGGAATACCGAGAATTACTAAAAGGAATAAAAACTCTTACATTAAAGCAAAAAATAACAATCGGAGATACTCAAGATAGAGATATAATTGCATTAGCAAAGGAAAATGAAGATGCAGTTATTCAAGCTTTTTTTGTTAGAAATGGCAAAATGATTGGCAGAGAGCACTATTACATGCAAACTGATAAAGAAGATACAAAAGAACTTATTGTAGAGGAATTTATAAAGCAATATTATACAGGTGCTTCATATATTCCTAAAGAAGTACATATAAAAGAAGAACTTTCAGAACTAAATATACTAGAAGAATATCTTTCTAAAAAAAGAGGTAGTAAAGTCAATATATTGACTCCTAAAAGAGGAAATAAAGAAAAACTACTTGACCTAGCATACAAAAATGCACTTTTAGTGTTATCACAAGATAAAGACAGAATAAAAAGAGAAAAAGAAAAGACAACCGATGCATTAGAAAAGATTGCAAGCATACTAGAAATTAATAATTTAAATAGAATAGAAGCTTATGATATTTCGAATATAAATGGATTTGAATCAGTAGGTTCAATGATAGTTTATGAAGGAGGAAAGCCAAAAAGAAATGATTATAGAAAGTTTAAAATAAAGACAATCGAAGGCGCAAATGATTATGGAAGCCTTGAAGAAGTATTAAATAGAAGATTTTTGCATGGAATCAATGAAAAAGAAGAAATCTTAAAAAAGAAAACTGCCAGTCAAGAAAACAGAAATGAGGAATCTACAAACAAGGAAACTACCAATAAAGAAACTACAAACAAAGAAACTACAAACAAGGAAAATACCAATAAAGAAAATACCAATATAGAAACTACCAATAAAGAAAACGAATTAGAAAATCTTCTAAAATTAGGGAGTTTTACCAGATTTCCAGACCTCATTATGATGGATGGTGGAAAAGGACAGGTAAATATTGCATTAAAAGTTTTGCAAGAACTCAAATTAGACATTCCAGTATGTGGAATGGTAAAAGATGATAATCACAAAACCAGAGGTCTTTATTTTAACAATGAAGAGTTGCCTATTAAAAAAGGCAGCGAAGAGTTTAGATTGATAACTAGAATACAAGATGAAGCTCATAGATTTGCAATTGAGTATCATCGTAATCTCAGAAAAAAAGGACAGGTTAAATCAATTTTAGACGACATAGAACTAGTTGGTCCAAAGAGAAGAAAAGCACTCATGAGAGCTTTTTCATCCTTAGAAGATATCAAAAATGCTAAAATTGAAGAATTAGAAAAATTACCAGAAATAAACAAAAAAGCTGCAATTAGCATTTATAATTTCTTTAATAAAGATTAATTACTAGACGAATAGAAGTTACTGCTTTATAATCATCATAGACTAGAAATGAAAAGAAATGAAAAGAAATGAAAACAAAAAAACAAAATAAAAATAAAAATGTACAAAGGAAAGGGATAGATATATGAATAAGAATAACATGCCAGGAGTTCCATTATCAAAAATTATCAAAAATTACGACCTTACCAATTTAACACCTGATATCGACATAGAAGAGAAGTTTGTTTGTGTTCCGGATATTAACAGACCTGCATTACAACTAGCAGGATTTTTTGATTATTTTGATCATGATCGTGTACAGATAGTAGGATATGTTGAAAATGCTTATCTAGAACAATTAAAAGAAGAAGAAAGAGTAAGACTTTATAATGAACTATTTTCAAAAAATATTCCTTGCATTATCTTTTCAAGAGACATAAAACCTGATGAAGACATTATCGAAGTTGCAAAGAAGAACAATGTACCAATACTTACAACAACTCAAACCACATCTTCATTTATGGCAGAGCTTATAAGATGGCTTAATGTACAACTTGCACCTACTATAACTATTCATGGTGTACTAGTTGACGTTTATGGTGAAGGTGTATTAATAATGGGTGAAAGTGGAATTGGTAAAAGTGAAGCTGCGCTTGAGCTTATAAAACGCGGACACAGACTTGTATCAGATGATGTTGTTGAGATTAAAAAAGTAAGTGATGAAACATTAATAGGAACTTCTCCTGATATCACAAGACACTTTATTGAACTTAGAGGTATAGGTATTATAGATGTTAAGACATTGTTCGGTGTTGAAAGCGTTAAAGAAACTCAAGGAATTGATATGGTTATTAAACTTGAGGAATGGAATAGAGAAAAAGAATATGACAGATTTGGTCTTGAAGATCAGCATATAGAATTTTTAGGAAACAAAGTAATCTGCCATTCTATTCCTATTAGACCAGGCAGAAACTTAGCAGTAATAGTTGAAGCAGCAGCAGTAAATCACCGTCAAAAGAAGATGGGTTATAATGCAGCACAAGAACTATATAACAGAGTTCAAAGAAACTTAGGTGGTGTAGAATTAATATAATCAACAAGTTAAAAACTATAGGAGTAATAAGATGAAGGATAGCTTAGTATTTGGAGTTGATGTTGGCGGAACAAGTATTAAAATAGGAGTTTTTAATCTAGAGGGTGAATTACTACTAAACGACGAAATCACAACAAATGTTTTAGAAAACACCATAATTAAAGATATAGCAGACTTCATAATAAATTATATTTATGATAATAAAAAGACTATTATAGACATTACAGGAATTGGCCTTGGTTTACCAGGGCCTGTTAATGATTTTGGCGAAGTACAAAAATGTGTTAATCTTAATTGGGGTGTTTTTAATATAGAAGAAGAATTTAAAAATATTTTCATAAATGAATACTTTGAAAAATTCAATAAAAAGGTTGATAGAAATGAAGTGTTTATAAAAGCAACCAATGATGCTAATTGTGCAGGGCTTGGAGAAAACTGGAAAGGTAGTGCCAAGAATTTTAAAAACTCAGTTTTTATAACACTTGGAACAGGCCTTGGTGGAGCAATAATTATCAATGAAAAAATTGTAAATGGTAATAATGGAGCAGCAGGTGAAATCGGTCACATTGTTGTAGATTACGATGAAAAAGAACTTTGTTCATGTGGAAAAACTGGTTGTTTAGAGCAAAAAGTATCTGCAACTGGAATAGTGAAAATAGCAAAAAAGCTTTTTGAAGATAATAACAAAGAAAACAAT
>CAZIGN010000013.1:17446-20385 GCA_964538805.1 uncultured Lachnospiraceae bacterium | reverse complement strand
AAATAATGATTTAAGTGCAAAAAAAGAAAGTTTAACAGCTAAAGATATATTTGACGCAGCAAAATCAGGTAATGAATTTGCAAATGAAGTGATTGAGATATATTCAAAATATCTTGGAATTGGTCTTTCTCATGTTGCAACATTAGTAAATCCAGAAGCTTTTATATTTGGCGGAGGAATGAGTAAAGCTGGAGAATTAGTATATAATAGAGCAATTAAATACTTTGATAAATATGTTTTTTTACCATGCAAAAATGTTTCGTTTAATTTAGCAGAACTTGGTAATAAAGCAGGAATGTATGGAGCTGCTTTTTATGTTCTATCTTGCAAAGATAAGAAATAAATAGTACTATAAATATTGTGTTATAAAAAACAGAATGTTTATTAGCTAAACAATGTGTTGAAAAACAGAATAATTATTTTCTATGAATAGTAATAAAGAAAGGTCTAGTAATCTTTATTTTAAGAGAACTAGTGTTGCGACAAGCAATAAAATTGGTGTTATTATGATTTTTACAGATTGGGCAAAAGCTAGATACAAAGAAAGGTTTTTGATTGATGAACCTATGAGTAAGCATACCTCTTTTGGCGTTGGAGGTCCTGCAAAGTATATGGTTTTGCCACATAATACAGAAGAAATAGTTGAAACAATAAGATATTGTTACAGCAAAAATATAGAATACATAGTTATTGGTAACGGAAGTAACTTGTTAGTATCGGACCAAGGGATTGATAAACTTGTTATAAAAATAAGCAAAGAATTTTCAAATATTGTTGTAGACGGTGATCTGATATATGCAGATTCAGGCTTGCTTTTATCAAAGTTATCAAATGTAGCCTTAGAAAATGGATTATCTGGTTTAGAGTTTGCATCAGGAATACCAGGAAATGTAGGTGGAGCAGTTTCGATGAATGCGGGTGCCTATGATGGAGAAATGAAAGACGTAATAAAAAATGTTACAGTGGTTGATGATAAAGGAGAGCTAGTAACATTTTCTAACAAAGAATTAGAATTTGGATACAGAAATAGCTTGATTCTAAAAAAAGGTTTTATCGTAGTAGCTGCAGAGTTTAAATTAAAGCCTTTAAATAAAGAATTTATAAAAGAAAAGATGACCGATTTTAATAATAGAAGAAAAGAAAAACAACCTTTAGAGTTAAAAAGTGCTGGTAGCACATTTAAAAGACCAGATGGTTATTATGCTGGAAAATTAATTATGGATGCTAACTTAAAAGGCTATAGAATTGGTGGAGCGAGTGTATCAGAAAAACACTGTGGATTTGTTGTGAATGATAATAATGCTACAGCAAAAGATGTTAAAGAATTAATAGAATACGTGCAAAAAGTCGTATTTGAAAAACATGGAGTAATACTCGAAACAGAAGTAAAGATGATAGGATTCTAAAAATGTATATAAAACATTTATAAGAAAGGTGGAAAACAATGAGATTTGTTATTGTTACAGGTATGTCGGGTGCTGGAAAGACAACAGTATTAAAAATGCTTGAAGATGTTGGCTATTTTTGTGTTGACAATCTTCCTATTCCTTTGATAACAAAGTTTGCAGAACTTTTAGATACACCAGCAAATGAGATAAATAAAGTTGCTATTGGTATAGATATAAGAAGTGGGCAAGCACTAGGCGATATACCAGCCGCTCTTGAACTTTTAAAAAACAAAGAGATTATATATGAAATATTATTTTTAGACTGTTCAGATGATGTGCTAGTAAAAAGATTTAAAGAAACAAGAAGATCCCATCCTTTATCTTTAGAAGGTAGAGTTGACGATGGAATTAAGATAGAAAGAAAAAAGCTTGAATTTCTTAAAAAAAGTTCAAATTACATAATGGACACTAGTCTATTGCTTACAAGACAATTAAAAAATGAAATTAAAAAAATATTTGTTAATAATAAGAATTATAAAAGTCTTAACGTGACTATACTTTCTTTTGGTTTCAAATATGGGATACCAACAGATTCAGACTTGGTTTTTGATGTAAGATTTATGCCTAATCCGTACTATAATGAGGCAATAAAAAATTTTACAGGACAAGATAAAGAAGTAAGAGATTTTGTCATGAATCCAGATGTATCAAAGGAATTCTTGAAAAAATTAATTGATATGATAAAATTTTTAATTCCGACTTATATAGAAGAAGGAAAAAATCAATTAGTAATTAGTGTTGGGTGTACAGGCGGCAAACATAGATCTGTAACTATTGCTTGTGAATTATTTAATGCACTAAAAAAAGATGAAATTTATGGAATTAATATTACACATAGAGATATTGAAAAAGATAATCATGTAAAAAAGAGTTAAGATGTATATTATACACATTAATTTTGGAGGAAAAAATGTCATTTTCAAGTGCTGTTAAAGAAGAAGTGGCGTCAGGTATTAGCAATGCAAGGCATTGTCTTATTGCAGAAATTGCCGCGATAGTAAGTTTGTGTGGCAAAATCAAGATAGATACTTCAAGTGGGCCTAGTATAGTTATACAATCAGAAAATATAGTTGTTATAAGAAAATGCTTTACAATGATTAAAAAAGCATTTAATATAAGTACTGAAGTTTCAATTCGAAAAAAAGTAAAATCTAAAAAAGGTAGTACTTATAGCCTGGTTGTAAGAGATGAATATACTTTAAAAGAATTGCTAAAAGCAATAAAGATAAATGAGGACATAACAAAACCAGTTAGTAATCTGGTTACTATGAATAGCTGTTGTAAAAGAGCTTACATAAGAGGTGCATTTTTAGCTAATGGTTCAATAAGTGATCCAGAGAAATTTTATCATTTTGAGATAGCCTGCCCTACATTAGATAAAGCTGAGCAATTAAAAAAAGTTATAAATTCGTTTAATATTGATGCAAAAGTTATTACAAGAAAAAAATACTTTATTGTATATGTAAAAGAAGGTTCTGGAATTGTAGATGT
>CAZIGN010000013.1:0-17346 GCA_964538805.1 uncultured Lachnospiraceae bacterium | reverse complement strand
TAAAAGAACTTGGAGAGATGCTTGATCCCCCTGTAGGAAAATCAGGGGTTAATCATAGATTAAGAAAAATATGCAAGATAGCAGATGACTTAGGTTATTACAAGGAGGAAAGTTATGGTAAGTAAGAACATGACAATCGAAATTCAAACAGGCTTAGAAGCTAGACCGGTAGCTATATTTGTACAGGTGGCTAGTCAGTTTGAAAGCTCTATTTATGTAGAGTACCAGAACAAAAAGGTGAATGCAAAAAGCATAATGGGTATGATGACATTAGGCTTAGCAGCGGGAGAGCAGGTTGTTGTTTCTGTAGACGGTAGTGATGAAAAAGAAGCACTAAGTAGTATAGAAAAATACTTAAGTAGTAAAGAAGTTAATATATAATCTTTATTAAGGGTAAAGACGCCTAATCTATAATTGCAATAGATTGGGCGTTTTGATATAATGAGCCTAATAAAGCTACGCAGTCAGGAGGCGTAAAATGTCATTTACACATTTGCATGTGCATACTGAATATAGTTTGCTTGATGGTTCTTGTAAGATAAAAGAATTAGTCGAAAGAACTAAAGAATTAGGAATGAATAGTATAGCTATAACAGACCATGGAGTTATGTATGGGGTTATAGATTTTTATAAAGCAGCAAAAGAAGCCGGGATAAAGCCAATAATAGGATGTGAAATATATGTTTCTCCAAGCTCTAGGTTTGATAAAGAACCAGGGATTAATGAGGATAGATATTCACATCTTGTTTTGCTTGCGGAAAATAATATTGGTTATAGTAACCTTATGAAGATAGTTTCGCTTGGATTTACTGAAGGATTTTATTATAAACCTAGAGTGGATCATGAGATTTTAAGAAAATACAGCGAAGGAATAATTGCTCTAAGTGCTTGTCTTGCAGGCGAAGTGCAAAAGTATTTATCTAAAGGTTTTTATGAAGAAGGAAAAAAAGCTGCTCTTAATTATGTTGATATATTTGGGAAGAATAATTTTTTCTTAGAACTTCAAGATCATGGAATTTATGAGCAGACCATGGTTAATCAACATTTGTTAAGGTTGAGTGAAGATATTGGTGTGGATTTAGTAGCAACAAATGATGTTCATTATATATATGATGTTGATGAAAAAGCTCATGATATACTTCTTTGCATACAAACAGCAAAAAAAGTTAATGATGAAAATAGAATGCGTTACGAGGGTGGACAGTTTTATCTCAAATCAGAAGAACAAATGAGAGAACTTTTTAGTTACGCGGCAAAAGCGATTGATAATACAGCAATGATTGCTAATAGATGTGATGTTACAATTGAATTTGGTGTTACAAAACTTCCAAAGTATGAAGTTCCAGATGGATATAGCTCAGAGGAGTACTTAAGATACCTATGTATAAAGGGGCTAAAAGAACATTATAAAGATAATTATGATGATTTAATACCAAGACTCGATTTTGAATTAAATGTTATTAATACAATGGGATATGTAGACTATTTTTTAATAGTATGGGATTTTATTAATTATGCAAAGAATAATGACATTATAGTAGGACCAGGAAGAGGCTCCGCCGCAGGAAGCATAGTGTCTTATTGCCTTAAAATTACAGACATAGATCCAATAAAATACAACTTACTTTTTGAGAGATTTCTTAATCCAGAGCGTGTATCAATGCCTGATATAGATATCGATTTTTGCTTTGAAAGAAGGCAAGAAGTAATAGACTACGTAGTAAACAAGTATGGAAGTGACAAAGTTGTTCAGATTATCACTTTTGGTACGATGGCGGCTAGAGGTGTTATTAGAGATGTAGGAAGAGCACTTGATTTACCTTATGCACAAGTTGATAAGATTGCAAAGATGATACCAAATGAGCTTAAAATTACCTTAGACAAAGCACTTGAAATGAATAGTGAATTAAGTCAGCTTTATAGTATGGATGAGGATGTAAAGTATCTTCTAGATATGTCAAGAAGGTTAGAAGGACTGCCAAGGCACTCATCAATTCATGCTGCTGGAGTTCTTATATGTAGAGAAAAAGTAGATGAATATGTTCCTTTATCAAAAAATGCTGAAGGAAGTATAACCACACAGTTTGTTATGACTACATTAGAAGAATTAGGTCTTTTGAAAATGGATTTTCTAGGGCTTAGAACCCTTACTGTTATAAAAAATGCTATAGAGTTTGTTAAAAAAAGTAAAGGGATTAATATAGAACTTGATAAACTAGATTATGATGAGAAAGAAGTATTTGAGCTAATTGGAAGTGGTAAAACAGATGGGGTTTTTCAACTTGAAAGTGAAGGAATGAAAAACTTCATGAAAGTTTTAAAACCAACAAGCTTAGAAGATATAATAGCAGGAATCTCTTTGTATCGACCAGGTCCTATGGACTTTATACCAAAGTATTTAAAAGGAAAGAATAACAAAGATACAATAACATATTCATGTAAGCAACTAGAACCAATACTAGAACCTACATATGGATGTATAGTTTATCAAGAACAAGTAATGCAAATAGTTAGAGATCTTGCTGGCTACACCCTAGGGCGAAGTGACCTTTTAAGAAGAGCAATGTCAAAGAAAAAAGGCTCTGTTATGGAAAAGGAAAGAAAAAACTTTGTTTATGGTAATGAAGAAGAAGGCGTTAAAGGATGTCTTAATAATGGAATAAGTGAGAAAGTTGCAAATCAAATATATGACGATATGATAGATTTTGCAAAATACGCATTTAATAAATCACATGCAGCAGCCTATGCGGTAATTTCATATCAAACTGCTTATTTGAAGCATTTTCATCCAGTAGAGTTTATGGCGGCTTTAATGACTTCTGTTATTGATAAAACCAATAAAGTATCTGAATATATAATGAGTTGTAAAAATATGGGGATAAATATACTTCCACCTAATATAAATGAAGGTGAAAGTGGCTTTAGTGTTAAAGGTAATAATATAATATATGGTTTATCTGCACTTATGAGTGTAGGAAAATCAGTTATAGATACTATAGTTATAGAAAGAATAGAAAATGGAGAATACGTTAGTCTTCGAGATTTTATTTATAGGCTTTCAGGAAAAGAAGTCAATAAAAGAACAATAGAAAGTTTTATAAAAGCAGGTGCACTAGATGGTTTAGGTGGTACCAGAAAACAATTAATGATGGTATATCTGGCTATTATCGATAGTGTAAATAGAGAAAAAAAGACTGCTCTTACTGGACAAATGAATCTTTTTGACTTTACAGAAGAATCAAAAGAAGAGTATGACATAAAAATGCCAGATATAGGTGAGTACAACAAAAGTGAAATATTATACTTTGAAAAAGAAGTTTTAGGAGTTTATATAAGTGGTCATCCACTCGAAGAGTATGAAAAGAAGTGGAAAAAGTATATAACGGCATACACATCTGATTTTATAGAAAGTGAAGAAAAATCAGTAGAAGACGGAAAAAGAGTTACAGTTGGTGGCATTATTACTTCTATTACAAAAAAAATCACTAAAACTAATAATGCCATGGCATTTATAACTATAGAAGATTTGCTTGGTACTGTAGAGGTTTTGGTGTTTCCAAAGTTTTATGAAAAATTTAAACATCTTCTTATTGAAGATTATAAGGTTTTTGTTGAAGGTAGAATAAGTGTTACAGATGATTCACAAGCAAAATTAATTTGTGACAGAATAATTGATTTTGAAGATATTTCAAACGAACTATGGATTAAATTTCCAGATATGGCAACTTTTAAAGAAAAAGAAACGGATTTAATAGCCATAATAGAAAACAATAAAGGTAATGATAATGTTGTGGTTTATGTTGAAAAAGAAAAGGCTAAGAAAAAGTATTCTTCAAATCACAGGGTGAAGGCAAGTCTTGAATTTATTAACAATTTGAATGATATTTATGGAAAAGAGAATATTAAACTTTTATAAAACATTGAAATATCATTTGAAATAAATTAAAATAGAAAAAGTTTTATATTAATTATGTAAAACAAAAAAAGAAAGGAATACGTTTAATTATGGAAAAGCAAATTAAAACTATTGGAGTGTTGACAAGCGGGGGAGATGCACCAGGAATGAATGCTGCTATAAGAGCAGTTGTTAGAACAGCTATTTCAAAGGGATATAATGTAAAAGGAATCCAAAAAGGGTATTTGGGACTTTTACAAGAAGAAATAATAGATATGAATGCACGAAGTGTCTCGGATATAATTCAAAGAGGTGGAACCGTTTTATATACCGCAAGGTGTGAAGAATTTAAAACCAAAGAAGGACAACAAAAAGGTGCCGAAATATGTAAAAAGCATGGTATTGATGGACTTGTTGTTATTGGTGGAGACGGATCTTTTCAAGGTGCACAAAAATTATCGCATCTTGGAATAAATACTATAGGAGTACCTGGAACAATTGATAAAGATGTTTCTTGTACAGACTATACAATAGGCTTTGACACAGCAGTTAACACTGCAATGGAAGCAATTGATAAAATAAGAGATACTTCTACTTCACATGAAAGATGTAGCGTAATTGAAGTTATGGGTAGGAATGCAGGAGCACTAGCTTTATGGTGTGCTATTGCAAATGGTGCTGAAGAAGCATTACTTCCAGAGATTTATCGCCCTGAATATGAATCTGAACTAATAGATAGAATTATAGAGAGTAGAAAAAAAGGTAAAAAGCATTATATTATAATAAATGCAGAAGGAATTGGACATTCTACAAGTATGGCAAAAAGAATTGAAGAAGCAACAGGAATGGAAACTAGAGCTACTATACTAGGTCATATGCAAAGAGGTGGAAGTCCAACTTGTAAAGACAGAGTATATGCTTCACTTATGGGAAGTTATGCAGTTGAATTATTAGATCAGGGAAAAAGTAACAGAGTGGTAGCTGATGTTGGCGGAAAATTAACAGATATAGAGATTGATGAAGCATTAGCAATGACTAGAAATGATGTTGAAGAATTATATAAAGTAAGTAAAAAATTATCTATATAAAAAGGAAAAGCAATGGACACTAGTAAGTTTTTTAAAAAATCTAAATTATCAACAACTAATATAATAATAATTGGATTCGCAGGCATAATATTATTAGGAGGGTTTCTTCTAATGCTACCATTTTCATCGGCAGATGGAACATATACACCATTTGTAGATGCGTTGTTTACCTCTGGAACATCTGTGTGTGTTACAGGTCTTACAACTTTAGTAACAGCAACTCATTGGAGCTTGACTGGAAAGATTATTATATTAGTCTTAATTCAATTAGGAGGCTTAGGAGTTGTATGCTGTGGAATTTTGATTATGGTTGCAGTAGGCAAAAAAATTACTATGAAAGAAAGACTCTTAATTCAAGAGTCTTATGGACTAGAAACGAATAAAGGATTGGTTACTTTAATAATTCAGATATTTAAGTGGTCTGTACTTATTGAGTTTATAGGGGCGATTATAATGTCGCCTGTATTCATTCCTGAGTATGGAATTTTAAAAGGAATATTTTATTCTATATTTCACTCAGTGTCAGCCTTTTGTAATGCGGGACTTGATTTGATAGGAGATTTTAGTTATATTCCATATAATAATAATCCCATAATTCTAATAACTACTATGTGTCTTATTGTGTTTGGTGGAATAGGTTTTATAGTTTGGAAAGATGTTTCAAGAGTTATACGAGATTTAAAAAATACACCAAGGATAAGAGAACATTTATTTAAAAAGCTTTCCCTACATTCTAAAATAGCTATTACTACAACAGTGTTTTTAATAATTAGTGGAGCTTTATTAGTATTTATTTTTGAATTTACAAATGATAAAACATTAGCAAATATGTCTACACCTTTTAAAGTCATGAATTCTTTTTTTCAGTCTATAACAAGTAGAACTGCTGGTTTTGCATCGATTCCACAAGTTGGTTTTAGAGACGCAACGACTATAATTGTTATGATACTAATGTTTATTGGTGGTTCACCAACAGGTACAGCAGGTGGTATGAAAACGACCACAATTGCTATGCTTATGGCTATGATGATATCGGTTATTAAAGGAAAAAGGGATACTGAGATTTTTCATAGAAGAATTGCAACAGACAATATAAAAACAGGGTTTGCGGTTGTTATAATAGGGTGCATATTTTTGATTACAGGTCTATTATTGTTGAGTATAACTGAAAACCTGCCACTAAAAGATTTGGCGTTTGAAGCGGTTTCAGCGATATCAACCACAGGACTTAGTAGAGGAATAACAAGTTCTCTAACAAGTTTTGGTAAGGTTATAATAATAATAATGATGTTTGTTGGTAGAATAGGACCTATAACAATGGCTGTTGCATTTACGTTAAAGACCTCAAAGACTAATAACATGCACGAGTTACCAAAAAAGAGAATAATTGTAGGTTAAAACAGTAACTAATTAATAAATAATTATAATATTATTTGCACGACAAAAACATTGTGATATTTAATAAATAAAAAACATATTAGAGGAAGATAAAAATGAAAGAGATAGCAGTTTTTGGATTAGGAAAATTTGGACAAAGTGTAGCTGAGGCATACACAAGAGAAGGCGGCAATGTTCTTGCAATTGATGGTGACATTGAAAAAATTCAAGAGATTTCAGAAAAAGTAACATATGCAGTAAAAGCTGATATAACAGAAGTAGGCTCCCTAAAAGGAATAGGTCTAAGCAATGTTGATGTATCAGTGGTGGCGATTTCTGAAAATATTGAAGCTGCAATTATGGCGGTTATACTATCAAAAGAAGCAGGGATTCCTACGGTTATTGCAAAAGCTCAAAACGAAATATTTGGAAATGTATTATTAAAAGTTGGAGCTGATAAGATTATATATCCAGAAAAAGAAATGGGTGTAAAAGTCGCTAGAAGCATTGCGAGAAGTAATTTCCTAGACATAGCTGACTTATCAGATGAATTTAGCATCGTTGAAGTAAAAATTCCTGAAGATTGGATTGGAAAGTCTTTGATGAACTTAAATGTACGTAAAAAGTATGGTTTTAACATCATAGCTAAAAAGTCAAATAATAAAATGGATATAACAATCAATCCGGATGAAACACTACAAGAAGATGATATTCTTGTTGTATTAGGTGAGAACATTAAACTAGCAAGATGTTTTAAAACTATTTAATAGTGCATTTTTAGAAAGGCTTTTTATGATTGAAACAATTGAATCTATTAATAATAATAACTTAAAAATCATTAAAACTCTTATGGAAAAGGCTTCTGAAAGAAAAAAACAGAAGTCTTTTGTTGTCGAAGGTATAAAGATGTACCTTGAGACTCCAAAAGATAGAATAATTAAAACATTTATATCAGAAGAGTTTGTAGAAAACAATAAAGAGTTATATGGAAAGATAAAAAACAACAATAAACTTTATATAGTGAAAACTTCTATTTTTAAAAAAATATCGGATACAATTACACCACAAGGAATTCTTGCTTTGGTTAAAATGAATGAATGTACAATTTGTGATTGTGTCAATATAGAATCTAAGAGAAGTAATAAAAAACACAGAACTTTTTTATTGCTTGAAACTATTCAAGATCCTGGGAATCTAGGGACTATAATAAGAACGGCTGAAGCAGCTGGTGTTAGTGCTATATTTATGAACAAGTCTAGTGTTGATGCTTACAATCCTAAAGTAGTAAGGTCTACAATGGGCTCTTTATATAGAGTGGCTTTTGTATATGAAGATATAAAAAATATTATAGATATCTTGAAAGATAACAATGTTAAACTTTTAGCAGCACATTTAAATGGAGTAAATTACCATCAAGATATTGATTATAAAAAAGATGTTTGTTTTATGATTGGCAATGAAGGTAATGGTCTGAGCGAAGAAACTTCTAAACTAGCAGATGAGTTCATAAAAATTCCCATGAATGGTGAAATAGAATCTTTGAATGCAGCGGTGGCAGCTGCTATATTGATGTATGAGGCCTCTAAATATTAAATTGTTAAATGCTGATTTTCTTCTAAAACCCTATATAATCAAAGAAAAATGCAGGGGTTGACAAAATATATTAAATTTGCTACTATACTTTTGTAACAAATTTAACAATTTTGTAACATTTGTTCAAACAAGTGTTCAGGAGGAAAAGATGGATACAAAACTTAAAAAAGCAATGCTAATTACTGTAGGAGCCTTATTTGGACTTGTTTTAACATTCGCTTTCAGAGGGAAACAAGAAGTTTTAACTGAAAAAAAAGTTGTAGAAGCTACTCAAGTTGTAGAAGTAGCAAAAGCAACATTTATGTCAAAGAATATAGAAGAAAAGATTAATATATTTGAAAAAGAAGAACTTGCATCGAATATCGTTCTTAGTGTAGTAGGAGCGGATGCAAACTGGGTTAGTCAAGCAAAGGTTTTAGAAGATACAGTAGAAAAAAGTCCATATGATAATATGTTTCTTGTAACAATTGATGATTATTTGAACGTTAGACCAGTAATGGACCAGATGTCAGAAGTTATTGGAAGACTATATGAAGGCGCTGGTGGTGAGATCTTAGAGTTTCATGATGAGTGGCTTAAGATTAGATCTAATGGTGTAGAAGGATATATTCTTAAAAAGTTTGTTGTTATTGATCCATACGAGATAGAAAAAGTAGTCGAAACATTAGGACAAAGTGAGATATCTATAACTTGTGAAAAGCTTAGAGTCTGGGATGTTCCTGATAGTGAAGGTAACGTTATTGGAGATATAAAAGCTGGTGAAGTTTACGAGCAACTTGATAATCTAGGTGATTGGTCGTTAATTATATATGACAACAGATATGGATATATTAGTAATGAATATATATCAGAAACAAAAACTCTTGGAAAAGCTGTATCTGGAGCAATAATTTCTAATGCAGAAAAAGTTGAAGAAGAAAGATTAGCTGAGATTAAGAGAAAAGAAGAAGAAGCTAAAGCTCAAAAAGAAGCGCAATATAAAAAAGGCATTGAGAATAGCAAACTTAATGAGACTATAAAAGGTAATCCATATAACTTATCAGCTGAAGATGCATATTTGATGGCATGTGTAGTAGGATCAGAAGCAGGTTATGAACCATATGAAGGCAAACTAGCAGTTGCTAATGTTATACTAAACAGATTAAATGGTGGCTACTATGGTAATACAATCAAAGATGTAATCTATGCTAGAAACCAGTTTTCGGTAGCAACTAACGGTGCACTTAATAGGGTAATGTTAAAAGGACCAAACGCTGAATCGATAAAAGCAGTTGAAGAAGCTTTATCTGGTGTTAATAATGTTCCTACCTTTGCAAGTTTTTGTTCATATAAAGTTGCAAAATATGGTATATATAAAGATTACATAGTTATTGGAAATCATGTGTTTTATATAAGAAAGTAATCGTATATATGTTATTTTATTTGGAAAAGTGAAAATATCTAATTGAATATTAAGATTTTATCATATAATAAAAGGCGCCTATTGGCGCTTTTTAGCATTAAAAACAGAGTTTAATGTTTTGTTTGACAATTAGATTCTTATGATTGATTTTTGATAAATTTATTTTCTTTCGTTGTGTTTATTTTCTTGAATATACTTAACAAATAGGTTATTATTGTCTAATAAGATTATGAAAGGTAAGGGTGTAAGTATGAATGAAGTTTTTTGGTTGATATTAATGTGTGTTTTTTTAATAATCGAAGCTGCAACTTTTGGAATAATTACAATATGGTTTGCAGGTGGTGCACTATTAGCTCTATTAACTGCTTTAATCGGCTTTGATGCACCAATTCAGATAATAGTATTTGTGGTTTCATCTATTGCATTATTAGCATTTACAAGACCGTTTGTTAAAAAATATTTACAAAAAAATATTGTTAAAACTAACGTAGATGAGCTCATTGGTAAAGTGGCAAAAGTTATTGCTGATATAGATAATATATCAGAGACTGGAAAAGTATTTGTTAATGGTAATGAATGGACAGCGAGAAGTGATGATGGTAAGTTCATAGAAAAAGAGACAATTGTTCAGATAATTAAAGTAGAGGGCGTTAAACTTATAGTTAAAAAAACTGAAGAATAAAACATTTAATGGAGGAAAAAATTATGTTGTTAAACACAGTAAACGAAGTTAGTAATGAAGGTATCTTAGGAATAGTGGTTTTGTCTTTGATAGCAGTAATATTAGCAATAATTATTTCATGTATTAAGATTGTTCCACAGGCTCAGGCGTTTGTAATTGAAAGATTAGGCGGATATAAAACAACTTGGTCTGTAGGCTTACATTTTAAGGCACCATTTATAGATAAAGTAGCAAGAAGAGTAGTTCTTAAAGAGCAAGTTGTAGATTTTGCACCTCAACCTGTTATAACTAAAGATAACGTAACAATGAGAATTGATACCGTAGTGTTTTATCAGATTACAGATCCAAAGCTTTTTGCTTATGGTGTTATGAATCCAATAATCGCTATTGAAAATCTTACAGCGACAACACTTAGAAATATAATAGGTGATTTAGAACTTGATCAGACATTAACTTCAAGAGAAACAATTAATACAACTATGAGAGCTTCTCTAGATGTAGCTACTGATCCTTGGGGAATTAAGGTTAATAGAGTTGAGCTTAAAAATATAATACCTCCAGCAGCTATTCAAGATGCAATGGAAAAGCAGATGAAAGCTGAAAGAGAAAGAAGAGAATCTATTTTAAGAGCTGAAGGTGAGAAAAAATCAGCAATTTTAGTTGCAGAGGGTCAAAAAGAAGCTGTTATACTTGAAGCAGAAGCGGAAAGACAGTCTAAGATATTAAGAGCTGAAGCTCAAAGAGAAGCGACTATAAAAGAAGCTGAAGGACAAGCTCAGGCTATATTATTAGTTCAACAAGCAAATGCAGAAGGTATTAGATTGATAAGAGAATCTAAGGCAGATGAAGCCGTAATTCAGATTAAAAGCTTAGAAGCATTTGCTAAAGCAGCAGATGGTCAAGCTACAAAGATTATTATCCCATCAAACATACAAGGTATGGCTGGAATGGTTAAAGCTCTTACAGAGGTAGTTAAAGAAAGTTAGTATAGCAATAGAAAGGCGTTGTTTTAATATGATTAATTTAAAAGGCATGAATTTTTTAACATTAAAAGATTTTAATAAAGAAGAAATAGAGTACTTACTTGATTTATCAGCTGAGCTTAAAGAAAAAAAGAAAAACAATGTGTTAGTAGATGAATTTAGAGGGAAAAATATAGCTTTAATTTTTGAAAAAACTAGTACTAGGACAAGATGTGCTTTTGAAGTTGCAGCAAATGATCTAGGAATGGGTGTGACTTATCTTGATCCTATCAGCTCGCAAATTGGTAAAAAAGAAAGTATAGCTGATACTGCAAGAGTTCTAGGTAGAATGTTTGATGGAATAGAATATAGAGGCTATGGACAAGAAATTGTTGAAGAGTTAGCAAAACATGCAGGTGTTCCTGTATGGAATGGTTTAACTAATGAATACCACCCAACGCAAATGCTTGCAGACATGCTTACTATTAAAGAAAAGTTTGGTTATTTAGAGGGACTAAATTTTGTTTATATGGGAGATGCAAGATATAATATGGGTAATTCGCTTATGATTGCTTGCTCAAAACTAGGACTTAATTTTACTGCATGTACAGCAAAAGACTACTTTCCTGCTAAAGAATTAGTAGAAGAGTGTAAAGAATATGCTAAAAAATCAGGTGCTACTATTACACTTTCAAGTGATGTAGATACAGCTTGTAAAGAGGCTGATATTATTTATACAGATGTATGGGTGTCAATGGGAGAACCTAGTGAGGTTTGGGAAGAAAGAATTAATGCTTTACTACCATATCAAGTAAACAAAAAAGTTATGGATGTAACATCAAAAAATTCTATATTCATGCATTGTTTGCCTGCATTTCATGACCTTAATACACAAGTGTCAAAAGAGATATTTGAAAAATTCGGATTAAAAGAGATGGAAGTAACTGATGAAGTATTTGAATCAAAAAAATCTGTTGTATTTGATGAAGCAGAAAATAGAATGCATACAATAAAAGCTATAATGTATGCAACTTTGGAAAAATAATTTTTTTAGAAGGGCAAGAAGGAAAATGAGTTATTCTAGAAGATCTAGTAAAAAGTTAGGAAAGTTTATTGATGTGATCAATATTATTATTGCAGTAGCTATAGTAGCTCTAGCTGCATTTATTGGATATGACGTAAAAAGTAATGTAAAGCTGTTTCCAATATTGTTTTTTTGTGCAATGTTAATGAACCTTATTATGGGAATTAAATTCTTTAAAAGAGGAGAACTATTAAGAGCTTCAACACTTTTTATGGCAACGATTGCTCTTCTGGTTATGACTATATTATCATATATGACAACATGGCAATAAACTTTAATAAGAAAGGCATTAGTATGGAGACAACGATAGAAAAAATCTTGTGTGGTTCTAATTCATATGAGAAAAAGTATTATTTGAATAATGAATTTGATAATTTGCCAGCAGGCATTAAAGATGAATTACAGATAATGTGTGTTACTTTTACCGAGGACATAGGCGGAATATTAACATTAGGTTATGATGATGAAGGTAATATGAAATTTGAAGTTATCTATGATGAAGGCGATTTATTGTTTGATGAAATAGGATGTGGACTCAAGATAAAACAGATTCAACAAGACAAAAAAGATCTGTTAGAAGCATTAGAGACTTACTACAAAGTCTTTGCACTAGAAGAAAACTAATATTATAAAAAGTAAATAGTGATAGTCAACTATAAACTTTGTGCCTTGGTGCAAAGTTTATAGTTTGTTTTAATCAAATTATTAATAAGAATAACCACAAGTAGAATTAAAGATTAAGGAGAAAATCATATGAATATAGAAACTGTTGAAACACAAATAAAACTAGAAGGTTTACTTTTGACAGTTGATGTTGGAAACACTAACATAACATTTGGTGTATTTAAAGATGAAAATCTTGTGGCAAGTTTTAGAATGACAACAAAGATTCCAAGAACTTCTGACGAGTATGGTGTTATGATTTGCGATTTGATAAAACAAAGAGGATTCAATAAAAAAGATTTTTCCGACGTTATAATTGCTTCAGTTGTGCCAGACATAATGCACTCACTTACTAATTCGTTTTTGGGATATCTAAAAATGAAACCTTTAGTTGTAGGACCAGGAACAAAGACAGGTATAAAACTAACATCTACTAACCCACATGAAATTGGTGCAGATAGAATTGTAGATGCGGTTGGTGCTTTTGAATTATATGGTGGACCAGTTATAGTTATAGATTATGGAACTGCTACTACTTGTGACTACATAACAGAGGATGGAACTTTCGCAGCTGGTATCACGTCACCAGGAATTAAAATAAGTGCTAAAGCTTTATGGGAGGATACAGCAAAACTTCCAGAAATAGAGATAAGAAAGCCAGATACGGTTATGGCTAAAGACACAGTTACAAGTATGCAAGTAGGCCTAGTATATGGTTGTATAGGCCAGACAGAATATTTTATAAAAAAGATTAGAGAAGAAGCAGGAATTGAGAATATAAAGGTTGTTGCTACAGGTGGACTTGGGAAGATTATAGCAAGTGGAACAGATATGATAGATGTATATGATTCCTCATTAACTCTTCAAGGATTAAGATTGATTTACGAAAAATGTAAAAAGAAGTAGGAAGAATCAATAAAAAATCAAGTTAAATTATAGTACAGAATAATCAAGTTAATTGATTGTAATTCCAGATTAGTTTTAGAAAGTATAGAGAAGATTATGAAGATAGGTAACATTAATATAGAAAACAATATTGCATTAGGTCCTATGGCTGGAGTTACTGATTTGCCATTTAGAAGCATTTGCAAAGAAATGGGTTGCGGAATCACTTACACAGAGATGGTTAGTGCAAAGGCTATTCTATATAATAATAAAAATACAAAAGAGTTAATGCTTAAAAATGAGAATGAGCATCCGGTTGGAATTCAATTGTTTGGTTCTGATCCTGATATTCTAGCTGATATAGCAAAAAGAGTTGAAGATGAGTGGGATTTTATAGACCTTAATATGGGTTGTCCTGTTCCTAAGATAGTAAATAACAAAGAAGGTTCAGCGCTAATGCAAGAACCAAAGCTTGTTGAACAGATTCTTACGAAAATGGTAAAAGCAGTTAAAAAGCCTGTAACAATAAAGATAAGAAAAGGTTTTACAAAAGACAACATAAATGCAGTTGAGATTGGAAAAATAGCCGAATTTTCGGGGGTCAGTGCCATAGCAATACATGGCAGAACAAGAGAACAGTATTATACAGGTAAAGCTGATTGGGACATTATAAAAACTCTTAAAGAAAATATTAAAATTCCAGTAATAGGAAATGGTGATGTAAATTCACCAGAGTCAGCAAAGGCTTTAATTGATTATACAAATTGCGATGCGATCATGGTAGGAAGAGGAGCTATGGGTAATCCGTGGTTGTTCAAGCAAATAAACGAGTACCTTAATACTGGCCAATACTGCGGCAAACCGGATGTTATGCAAGTACTTGAAATGATTGAAAAGCATACAAGAATGCTTATAGAGGTTAAAGGTGAGCTTACTGCTATTCGAGAAATGAGAAAGCATGTTGCCTGGTATATGACAGGTTATAGATTTGCAACGGTAATGAGAAATGAAGTTAATAAAATAACTACTTTAGAAGATTTTTCATCACTTCTAAATAGATATAGGCATAATCATTTGTTAAAAGGAGAAGTGTATGACATCTAGTGGTTACAAGAAGATAATGTGGGGAATATTATTATCAAGTATGACGATAATAGTGAATTTCTATGAGATAATTCCTAGCTTTTTAGGATTTTATCTAGTGTGTTTAGGACTAAAAGACATTTGTGAAAATCAAGGTGAGGAAATATTTGGTAAAGCATTTAAAAATTCATTGATTGTATTTATACTCCTAGCAATACGATTTGTATTGGGTTTATTGATTGGACAAAAAATGCTTATATATCAAGGGTTTGCAATTATAGTTTTACTAATTGAGATTATAGTTTATGCCGATATATTAAACATGAGTGTAAAGATTCTAAAAGATACATATAGAATAAGAGAAGCAGATCAACTAAGAGAAAAAAGAATTAGTACTTTAAAAGCAGGATTAGTACTTGCAGCGATTTATGTAATTGCTATGTTGCCTATGGTAAACGAAGTTTTAGATTATGCTAAAACAACAATAACGGTACTTTTTAAGATATGGATATCGATACTTATAATGAATATGTACAGGTATGAGGTGACTATAAAACTTGACAATGAAAAGTCGATGGGATATAATACCTTGAATATTAAGCAAAAATAATTATTTAAAATAAAGAAATTCCAAGCGTGGAGGTTTGAAATGGCTGAGAAAAAAAATATACTAACGTATGCAGGGTTAAGAAGACTTGAAGACGAGCTTCAAGAATTAAAGGTTGTTAGACGTAAAGAAGTAGCTGGAAAAATTAAAGAAGCAAGAGAACAAGGCGATCTTTCAGAAAATGCTGAATATGATGCAGCAAAAGATGAACAAAGAGATATCGAAGTGCGTATTGAAGAGATTGAATCAATTCTTAAGAATGCAGAAGTAATTGATGAAGATGAAATCGATATTAAAAAGATTGGTATCGGATGTAAGGTTCGTCTTTTAGATAAAACATATAAAGAAGAATTAGAATTTAGAATTGTTGGAACATCAGAGGCTAACAGCCTTGAAAACATGATATCTAACGAAGCGCCTGTTGGAAAAGCTATGATGGGTAAAAAAGTTGGAGATGTAGTTAAAGTTGAATTTGGAACACAGTCTATGACTTATAAAGTTTTAGAAATACAAAGAGTAAACTAAGGTTTACTCTCTATTTTAAAGGAGTGAAAAAGTGTCAGAACAAAATAACACACAACAAAACAATGTACAAGAACAAGACATAAATGAATTATTAAAGGTTAGAAGAGAAAAACTAAAAAACCTTCAAGACAGCGGAAAGAATCCGTTTGAGATTATGAAGTATGATGTTACACATCATAGTTTAGAGATAAAGAACAACTTTGAAGAATTAGAAGGCAAAACAGTATCTATAGCTGGTAGAATAATGGCTAAAAGAGTTATGGGTAAAGCTTCTTTTTGTAATGTTCAGGATTTGCAAGGCAGAATACAGTCATATGTGGCTAGAGATAGCATAGGCGAAGAATTATATGCAGAATTCAAAAAGTATGATATAGGCGACATTATAGGCCTTGAAGGTGCTGTATTTAAGACAAAAACAGGTGAGATATCTATCCATGCCGAAAAGACTATTTTGTTATCAAAAAGTCTTCAAATACTTCCAGAAAAGTTTCATGGACTAACTAATACTGACATTAGATACAGACAAAGATATGTAGATCTTATTATGAATGAAGATGTTAAAGACACATTTGTAAAAAGATCAAAGATTATAAGTGAGATAAGAAGATACTTAGACGGCGAAAGCTTTATAGAAGTTGAAACACCTGTGCTTGTTCCTAATGCTGGTGGTGCTTCAGCTAGACCATTTGATACACATTATAATGCGCTTGAAGAAGATGTTCATTTAAGAATTTCTCTTGAATTATACTTAAAAAGACTTATTGTAGGTGGTCTTGAAAGAGTATATGAGATAGGCAGAGTATTTAGAAATGAAGGTCTTTCTGTAAGACACAATCCAGAATTTACTCTATTAGAATTATATCAAGCATATACAGATTACCATGGCATGATGGATCTTTGTGAGAATTTATTTAGAACAGTAGCGCAAAAAGTTCTAGGTACAACTAAGATTACATATGGAGAAGTAGAGATAGATCTTTCAAAACCATTTGAAAGATTGACAATGGTAGATGCAGTTAAAAAGTATGCTAACATAGACTTTGATCAAATCAAAGATGAAAAAGAAGCTAAAGAATTAGCAGACAAACTTCATGTTCATTACGAAGCTAGACATAAAAAAGGTGACATATTAAGTCTTATCTTTGAAGAATTAGTTGAAGAACACCTAATACAACCTGTATTTATTATGGATCACCCAATTGAGATATCACCATTAACTAAGAAAAAGCCTGAAAATCCTGAGTACACAGAAAGATTTGAATTATTCATCACTCAAAGAGAGATGGCTAACGCATACTCAGAACTTAATGATCCAATCGATCAAAGAGAACGTTTCTTAGCACAAGAAGAACTTAAAGCTCAAGGTGACGATGAAGCTAATAGCATAGATGAAGATTTCTTAAATGCTCTAGCGCACGGAATGCCACCAACAGGCGGTATAGGAATTGGAATAGATAGAATGGTAATGTTATTAACAAACTCAGCAGCAATAAGAGATGT
>CAZIGN010000012.1:2203-30703 GCA_964538805.1 uncultured Lachnospiraceae bacterium | reverse complement strand
GTAGCAATTAAAAGAGCACGTCATATCGCTTTAATGCCTTATACACTTGACTAAGCTTTAGTTTAGTTATTTGAGAAGTTGTAATTTGAGTTTTGACTCAAGTTTGACTTAATATTTTATGTGAAAAGTTTATAATTGACTCATAGTCCGAAAGGGCTATGAGTTTTTTTGTGCTAAAAGTATTAAGTAAAGCATAGCATAAGATGTTTTGATTTGTTATAATATAGTTAAATAGAAAAAACATAAGAAATTGATATTTATGATATGAAAAGAATGTTATTGGAGGTAATAGGTGACGAAGTTAATAGTAACTAGACATGGTGAAACGATTTGGAATAGCTTGAACAAAGTTTGCGGAAGAACAGATATAGATCTTAATAAGGTAGGTGAAGAGCAGGCTGATATATTAGGAGAGAGTCTAAAAGAAAAGAATATAAGTTTAATAATCACATCACCTATGATAAGAGCGTTAAAAACAGCTACTATAGTTGCAGAAAAGATAGGATATAATAAAGAGATTATTAAAGATTATAGATTAAGAGAATTAGATTATGGTGTTTTTGAAGGAAGAAGCAGGGATGAAGAAGAGTATCTTCATGAAAGAGCACAGTTTGCTGCAAGGTTTATAGGTGGAGAGTCTGTATTAGAATTAACACACAGAGTTTATGACTTTTTAGATGATATCAAAGATAAATATAAAGAAGAAAACATATTAGTAGTAAGCCATAATGGAGTAGGAAGAGTTATACATACATACTTTTTTGACTTAGATAATAAGGCATTTAAAGAATTTTCTTATAATAATTGTCAGTTTAGAGAATATGATATATAAGACATAGAAAGTTGAAGGAGGTAATTATCATGAATATTATATCAGTTATGGAAGTATTAAAGATTAATAAAGAATTAGAAAAAGAATTACACAAAGCAACTTTGCATGTAAGAGATGCGTGTGGCAGCCAATCATTTACTATCAAATATGAAGATGATGTGAAAAATTATTTAAAAGAAGAAGAGGATTCGATAAAAGATGTAATAGAAGAACATTTTAAAACATTAGGATTTAAAGTTGTCTATTCTGATAAAGCGAATTTTACAATTTCACGCTTTTGTGATAATATATCTTAATAAAACGTGAAGATTTGTTGTTCGCTAGGAGGAATAAATTGAAAGAAAAAAGCAAGATGAAGATAAAATTCAAAGGTCAGCTTAAAACTTACCTTGTATGGCCAATATTTATGACACTATTGTTATTAGCAGTAACTATAGGAATAGCAGTAATTGATTATAAAGCAGGTATATTAGCCGCTGTAGCAACCATTATTTATTTTGTTGTGTGTATGTTGTTATATTTTTATAATAGACCAAAGCTTATGAAAGAGTTATTAGACTTTGCATCTGATTATTCATCTATTCAAAAAAAGCTATTAAAGGAATTATCAATACCTTATGCAATAATTGACTCAGAAGGAAAGTTATTGTGGATGAATGCAGACTTTGATGTTTTGTTAAAAAAAGAAAATGTAAAACATAAGTTTTTAAAGCAGGTATTTGAAAGTTTGCCAGAAGAATATTTAGATATCACAGATGAAAAAAAAGATTTTGAAGTAGAGTTTAATGAAGGATATTATAGATTAGAAATCAAAAAAATCCCAGTAGCAGATACATTTTCGAGTAGTAATTTAATCTCTATAGGTGATGGTGAAGAACTATTATTTGCTATTTATTTATTTGACCAAACAAAGATTAAGATGCTTCAAAAACAAAACTTTGATCAAAAAATGGTTGCAGGATTAATATATATTGATAATTATGAAGAAGCACTTGAAAGCGTAGAAGATGTAAGAAGGTCTTTGTTAGTTGCACTTATTGACAGGAAAATCAATAAATATATTGCCGGCATGAATGGAATTGTTAAGAAAGTTGAAAAAGATAAATATTTTATAGCATTTACGCAAAAGCATTTAGAAGTTCTTCAAGCAGGGAAGTTTTCAATTATTGATGATGTTAAGACGGTCAATATAGGAAATGAGATTGGTCTTACAATCAGTATAGGACTTGGTGTTAACGGAGATAATTACATACAAAACTGTGATTATTCTCGAGTGGCAATTGATTTAGCATTAGGCAGAGGTGGGGATCAAGCGGTTGTTAAAGATAGAGAAAAGATATACTATTATGGTGGCAAATCTAAACAGGTAGAGAAAAACACAAGAGTAAAAGCAAGGGTAAAAGCCCACGCTTTAAGGGAAATACTTGAAAACAAAGATAAAGTTATTATTATGGGACATCAAATTGGTGATGTTGATTCTTTTGGTGCGTCAGTTGGAATATATAGAGCAGCAAAAGCTATCAACAAAAAAGCTCATATTGTAATAAATGAAGTAACAACTTCGGTTAGACCTATGATGGATAGGCTTCTAGGCTGTTCAGAATACGACAGCGAGATATTTATAAAGTCATCGGAAGCAGTACAATTAGTTGATGCTAATACAACTGTAATAGTAGTTGATGTTAATAGACCAAGTTATACGGAGTGCCCAGAGCTATTAGAGGTTTGTAAATCAATAGTAGTGCTTGATCATCATAGACAAAGCACTGAAGGAATTGACAATGCCGTACTATCATATATTGAACCTTATGCATCTTCAACTTGCGAGATGGTTTCAGAGATTTTACAATATATTAGTGACGGAATAAAACTAAAGCCTTCAGAAGCGGATGCCGTGTATGCGGGTATCGTAATTGATACAAACAATTTTATCCAACAAACGGGCGTTAGGACTTTTGAAGCTGCAGCATTTTTAAGAAGAAACGGTGCAGATATTACAAAGGTTAGAATGATGTTAAGAGACGATTTTGAGGATTATAAAGTAAAGGCTACGGCAATTAAGAATGTAGAAATGTTTTCTGAGAATTTTGCTATTACTGTATGCCCGTCAGATAATATTATTTCGCCAACAGTAGTTGGAGCAAAAGTTGCCAATGAATTACTTAATATAAATGGAATATTGGCATCATTTGTTGTAACAAGTTATAACAACAAGATGTATATAAGTGCGCGCTCGATTGACGAATTTAGTGTTCAATTAATTATGGAAAGATTAGGTGGCGGTGGTCATCATAATGTTGCGGGCGCACAATTAGAGAACATATCAGCAGAAGATGCTTGTGAATTGGTTAAGAATACAGTTAGAGATATGTTAGATAAAGGTGAAATCTAATTAATTTTGTTTATAATAGATTTTTGAGAAAAGAGGAAACTAGAATGCAGATAATATTATTACAAGATGTAAAAACACTAGGTAAAAAAGGTGACACAGTAAATGTTAACGACGGTTATGCTAGAAACTTTATAATACCTAAAAAATTAGGAATAGAAGCAACGGCTAAAAACATTAATGATTTAAAATTACAAAAGGTTAATGAAGAAAAAAGAGCGCAAGAAAAGTTAGAAGAAGCTAAAGCATTTGCACAAAAAATAGAGGAAAAACCAGTAAAAGTTAAGCTTAAGATTGGTGAAGGCGGAAAAACTTTTGGAAGTATATCAACTAAGGAGATAGCAAAAGAAGTTAAAGAGCAACTTGGTTTTGAAATAGATAAAAAGAAGATGGTATTAGAGGAACCTATAAAAAATTTAGGAACCTATGAAGTGCCAGTAAAGATACATAAGGATGTTACTGCAAGCCTTAAAGTAAATGTTATAGAAGAATAATATATTTGGAGGTTTGTCATGGAAGAGGCTTTAATAAAGCGAATAATGCCACATAGTATAGACGCAGAAAAGTCTGTTATTGGTTCAATGATGATGGATGTAGAGGCAATATCTGTGGCAACAGAAATTTTGACAGAAGACGACTTTTATGGTGGACAGTATGCAACACTTTTTTCTGCGATGAATGAACTTTATAAGGATGGAAAACCTGTAGATTTAGTTACTTTGCAAAATAAGTTAAAAGAAAAAGATGCTCCATTAGAGCTTAGAAGTGTAGAATTTGTTAAGGAATTATTTAATTCAGTACCAACATCAGCTAATATAAAGCATTATGCCAATATAGTTAAAGAAAAGGCTATACTTAGAAGAATAATAAAAGTCAATGAAGAAATTCAAAGTGAATGTTATATGGGAAAAGAAAGTATAGATAATATATTAAACCTAGTTGAAAAAAAAGTATTTAATATAATTCAAAGCAAAGGTTCATCTGATTTTGTTCCGATAAAGCAAGTAGTTATAAATGCATTAGATAGAATTGAAGAAGCGGCAAAAGCAGGTGGAAATATAACCGGTATACCTTCAGGATTTATAGATCTAGACTATATGACAGCAGGATTTCAACCATCCGATCTAGTGCTTATTGCTGCTAGACCTTCTATGGGAAAAACCGCATTTGTGCTAAATCTAGCCGAGCATATGGCTATCAAAAAAAATGTTACAGTTGCAATCTTTAGCTTAGAAATGTCAAAAGAATCTTTGATAAACAGAATGTTATCTCTTGAGTCAAAAGTTAGTTCACAGCTTATGAGAACAGGAAAACTAGCTGATTCGGATTGGGAAAAGCTTATTGAAAGCGCGAGTATAATAGGTAATTCTAATTTGATAATTGATGATACGTCTAGTATTTCTATTCCTGAGCTTAGATCAAAATGTAGAAAATATAAGATGGAACACAATCTAGGAGTAATAATAATTGACTACTTACAACTTATGTCAGGTGGTGGCAAAAGTGAAAGTAGACAACAAGAAATATCAGAGATATCAAGATCTCTAAAAGGATTAGCAAGAGAATTGAATGTGCCTATTCTAGCCTTATCACAGCTTTCTAGAGCAGTTGAATCTCGAACCGATAAAAGACCTATGCTATCAGATCTTCGTGAATCTGGAGCTATTGAGCAAGATGCCGATGTAGTTATGTTCTTATACAGAGATGAATATTATAATAAACAATCAGAAGAACCAGGAATAGCAGAAGTAATAATTGCTAAACAAAGAAATGGTCCAGTAGGAACTACTAAGCTAGTATGGCTTGCAGAATATACAAAATTTGTTAATCTTCAAAAGAATTAACCTAATAAAAAAAGTCTCTTTAGTACAGGTTATTACCTTTTCTAAAGAGACTTTTTATTATTCTGCTATTATAGAGTCTGTAGGGCAAACACCTTCACAAGCGCCGCAATCTATACATTCGTCAGCATTGATAACATACTGAGTTTCAGCTTCTGCGATCGCGCCTACTGGACATTCGCTAGCGCATGCTCCACAGCTTACGCATGTATCTAATATACTATGTGCCATCTTAAATTCCTCCTTTATTTTGGTAGTTATATTCTAATACATTTTAGATTATAAAACAATAAGATTTATGTTTAAATGACAAAACAATAATTTGCGCATATTAAAAATAAATAAACACACAAAATTCAATTGAATTATAGTAGAAACTGTAATATAATTTCAAATAAAACTAAATGGAGGTATGTTATGTCAAAAATAACTAAAGATATGATTATTGCAGAAATATTAACAGTAGATGCAGGGATGGCACCGATTCTTATGGGTTCAGGAATGCACTGCATAGGCTGCCCATCAGCACAAGGGGAATCTCTAGAAGAGGCTTGTATGGTACATGGAATATCAGTAGATGAGCTTGTTTCAAAGTTAAATGAATACCTAGAATTAAAAAGCTAATCATTTAAAGCAAATTATATGTTAATAGTTACAAGCGAACAATTATTAACAAAAATAATAGTATAACAAAAAAGCTTACAACGCTATGGAAATTTATCCTTTAGTTGTAAGCTCTTTTTTTGATATTATGTTATGAAATTAATAAACTCATTTTTTGTATAGCCTCATTGTCAGCTATTAAATCTAAATGTTCTTTACAATAAGCTTCTCTTGCGTAGGTTGTTTTTTCTGGTTTTCCATATTCGGATACAATATTACATATCTTTGTAAAATCTTCAACAGTGTGTGAAGATTGATTTAAAATCAAGTAATAAGTATGAGTCTGATTCTCTTTGTATAAAGAGTTTTTTCCGTTATATACTCCTGATAATATCTTTGATAAATCAATTACTACATTCAAATCGTTAAATGAATATAATTTGAATAGATTTGCTTCTTTTTTGTTAGATCTTTCTATTTGCTTTTTGAACTTAGCTTTAAATTCTTCTTTAGATTCCTTAGTGTTAGATAAAATTGTAACAGGATTACCGTTTTCATCTACTAAATTGTTCTTGTCAATGCTCTTTAATTTTTCATCATCTAGTGAAGACATTGATTCTGAAAATGGTAAAAATGTCTCGTTTTTTATTTGTTTAAATAAATCTATAAGTTCGTTATTAGTAACACCATCTTCAAGATGTTCTATCTGATTATCATCTTCCGCAGGTGCGAATTTTGAAAATCTAGTATCTAATTCTTCAGGATCTTCAACTTTTGTGATAACTAGAACAATACTATCTTGTGATACTGGAATTGCCTCTATCATAAGTGGTATATCTTCTGCTTCAAAGCCTAATTCATAAGCAGCTTGTTGCATCATATCTCTAAATAACTTCTTTGCTTTTTCTGTTCCATATGCTAATTCGCTTATCTTAATCTCTCTTGATGCTAAGTCTGATTTATTCAAAGTACATTTAATTTGATTATCGCTTATTTTTTCTATCTTCATAAAACGCACCTCTTTTCTATAAATTGTTTTTTGTGTGACTTATTCAGTAAATGTGATTGATATAATAATTTAATTTAATGAATTTGTCAACATCAGTTATTATTCTTATTAATATTATCGGCTATACATTAATTTAACATAACAAGATAAAAATAACTTTTTTGTAAAACAATTCTAAATATTTCCTACTAATTTTGTAGCTTATTGTAATTATAGTATAAACGAATAGTAGTTTATAGTAAAGTAGATATTAATTAAAAAAACATTAAGAAAATAAGTCAAAAATGAACATAATTACCAAAAAAATAAAAAGTGCTTGCATTTATTAAAAAGTTGTATATAATAAACAATATGAGACTTTTAAAAGTGAAGGGAGGTTACTTGCTATTGAGATAAAGACTAAGGTTGATTTTGATATTATTAATAAAAGTTATGAAGTAATTAAGCTAATAGGAAGCGGTAATAATGGTGAGGTCTACTTAATTAGGCATAGAATGATTAATGAAGAGAGAGTACTTAAAGTTATATACAAGACGGAAGACTATATTGAAAGTTTTTATAATGAACTAGAAGCGCTTTCTAGATTCGAACATGAGTCTATTCCAATAATATATGATGCACTTAAGTATGAAGAATACTATTTTATAATTGAAGAATATATAAAGGGAGATACACTAAAGGAGTATATAGATTCAATTAAGTTAAAAGATCTTCACAACAAAAAACATGAATTTATAAGAATTGCAATTAGTGTATGTGAAGTTATACTATTTATGCACACGAATAAAGAATCGGAATATCTTTATCTAGATATACAACCCAACAATATTATAATTAAAGACCAAAAACCATACTTGATCGATTTTGGCTGTTCAGGCAGGCTCGATAATGTTTCTAAAAGAGATAAAAGTTATGGTACTATTGGCTTTGCTGCACCTGAACAATATTCTGGCTTTGAGCTTAAAAAAGAGACAGATATATATGCTATAGGAGCATTGCTTTATTATATGTTTACTAAAAGAATTTATAATAAAGATAAAGACAGCAAAGAAACCGTTGAATTATTAGACTTAGACATAAGAACAATTATTAAAAAATGTTTAAATGATGATTATAAGGAAAGATATTCTTCAGCAAATGTACTATTAAAGCAATTAGAGAATATATTATTCCAAAAAACAAAAGAAATTAAAAGCTCTCTAAATATCAACCTGTTTAGTCTTAAACCAAAAAGTGGTGTCACCAATTTTGCAATTGCAATGGGGACATATTTAAAACGACAATCTTACAAAGCAGCATACTGGGACATGCAAGATAAAAAGGTTGTTGAATCAATTAAGAATTTTTATAATCTTGAGTATAGTAAAGGTATCATAAATAACTGGCTCTGCTGTATGATTCCTTATTATGATGACGTAATAATATTAGAAGACGAATATGATATATTGTTAAAAGACTATGGTGATTATCGTAATGTACTAAGTAAAAACATAGTGACAAATAAAGAAGATATAAATATATTTATTCTAGGCTCTAAAGAATGGGAAGTTGAAGAAAGTTTAAGTTTTATTGAAGAACTAAAAACACAAAATGAGAGCAGAGAGAATATATTCATATTATTCAATATGGCAGATAAAAAATTATATCAAAGAATATCTGCGAATATCGCATTTATAACTTTTAATATACCATATTTAGATTATAAAGATTTGAAAAAGAACAATGAATTTTTAGAAGATATCACAAGTATTATTTTACAACAAGAAAAAGTAAGCTTAAGAAAAAATATTATAAAAAAAGCATTTGCGTCAAGGAGGAAGAACTAATTTTTAAGAATAACAAAGTTGTTTGCAAACGTCTTATAGGTGTATATAACTTTACGAAAAGAACTACGAGTTCTCTAAATATAGGCCTTTGTTTAGGATTTTTTAGCAGCAATGTAGAGCGCAAAAAAACTGCACTACTAGATATGAGTAGAAATGATGAATTAATTAATATAAGTCATAAAAAACTAAATAAAGAAAAAGACAGCTTTTGTTTATATAAGCTCGATTGCTATCCAAGGAGCAATAGTGTTACTTTGTCAAAAGTAATATCCTGTAGTTATGAGAATATAATTCTTAGCTTTCAAGATTATGAAGATGAAAAAGAGTTATTAAGATGTGATAAGTGTTTGATAATCATTGATTTTCTCCCTTGGAATATATCTGAAATAAAAGAAAAAGCAAAAAACTTGATACTACTAAACAATCATAATAATCTGGTATTTCTTGTTGAAAAAGATAATGAACTTTGCCGAAAAGAATTTTTTTGTTGGTTATCAAAAGAAAAGATAAGCAAAAGAAAGGTGAATATTGTAGAGGCAAAGGATATTAAAGATTCTTTTAAGTTAAGAGCCAAAGAGTTTGATTATTTCAAAGAATTACTATATTAGGGGAGTAATATGTATAATAAAAAAAGAAAAAGAAAGATATTGATATTAACAATCATAGGGGTTATGGCAATAGTTGTGAGTGTTTTAGCGTTTTTTGACTTTTACAGTTTTGACAAAAAAACAAAAACCAAGATGCAAAAAGAAGAAGAAACAATTGTTTTTAATAACAACAAAGTTGAGACTAATATAAGCAATACTAATATAAGCAAAGATGAAAATCCTGATTTATTAGAAGGTGAAAAGCTGGTTAGTTTAGGCGGAGTATTACACACAGAAGGGATAAAGATTGATGATGTTGTAGATATAAGAATATATTTTCCTAATGGGGAAAGTTACTTTATTATACTAAATAAAAAAGTAATATTAATCGGTGAATCAAAGTTCTGGGTATATCTTAATCAAGAAGAGATGCTAAAGCTATCTTCGGCATATTCGGATCTTAGTATATATCAAGGAAGCTATATGTATGTTATATATAATAACAAACAAGAAAACCTTTTAACCGATAACTTATATCCAGTAAATCTTTATGTGTTAAAACTTAAAGGATTAAATGAAGAAGAATTATTAAAAAGAAAGAATTTAGAAGATAATCTTTTGGCACAGACAGGGATCAAGGGTAGTACTATTAATTCCTAAAATGTATGAAATTGTTGTAATATATCACGAAGATCATGACAATTCCTATATTATAAAAAGAAACTATTAATAAACACATCCTCAGGTTTGATACAAATAAAAGAGTTGGTGAAAAAGTCAAATTTTTCTCAACTCTTTTTTAAATTTATACTGACTTAATCGTATGCTAAGTGGTATAATAAAAAAACAGTAAAAAAGATTATTGTTTGATCATAAGTCCTTGGAGGTAATTATTAATGTTTAAAAAATATAGATTGGCAACACTAGCTGTTGCGGCATGCATAGGCATGAGTTTTTTTGTTGGTTGTTCTAATGAAGAGGAAGATTCTAAAAAAAGAATAAATCAGGCTGAATATTTTAATATGGAAGTATCGGCGCAAGACAGTTTTGCTTTAGTTATAAATGGAGAAGTGATTCTAGAAAAAGGAATAACTATAGACAAGAAAAACTATATTAATGTTGAGGATTTAAGAACTTACCTTAATGATAAGTTTTTTTATGATAAAAGTGAACAACTAATAATATATACGCTTCCGTCGGCAGTTTTAGAATCTGTTGTAGGAAAGTCAAGCTATAGCATGGAAGGAAAGGAATATGAATTAGATTACCCTATTTCTATTCTAAAAGAAGAAAAATTATATATAGCTCTAGATTTTGTAAAAGAACACACAGCCATGGAGGTTTTGGTATATGAAAAGCCAAACAGAGTTGTTATTGATAATATATATGATGATGTGTTAGTCGCAAACGTAACAAAAGATACAGTAATAAGAAAAGGTGAATCACAAAAAGAAGTTATAATAGCTGATGTAAAAAAAGATGATGAAGTAAGAGTTAGCAAAAAAGGCAATGGATACATAAACATTTATACGAAAGATGGATTTTCAGGATATATAAAGTCAGACGAATTGTCTACAATAAAAAAAGAAACTAAAAAAGCTACTTACAATCCACCAATATACACAGATCTTGTAAAAGATTATAAGATTAATCTAGTATGGCATTACATGGAATACAGCGCAGGAAACAGTACACTAGAAGAAAAACTGGCAACTACAAACGGTGTAAATGTAGTGTCTCCTACTTGGTTTAAGTTATCAGATAATCAAGGTGGAATTAGTTCATTAGCAAGTTATGCTTATGTTAAGGATGCAAAAAAACTTGGTTGTGAGGTTTGGGCACTTATAAATGATTTTGATAAAAATAGCGAAGGAGAATATTATATAAAAAACATTTTGCCTTCAACAAAAGCTAGAAGAAATCTCATAACTAATCTAATTGCCGAAGTAAAGGAATACAAAATCCAAGGAATTAATCTTGACTTTGAGCATATACCATCTGCACTTGCAGCAGAATATGTACAGTTTGTAAGAGAGTTATCAATAGAATGTCGAAAAAATGGAATAGTATTTTCTATTGATAATTATTCGTCGGTTAAAGGAACTTCTTATTATAACAGAAAAGCACAAGGAGAAGTTGCTGATTATATAGTTATAATGAGTTATGATGAACATTGGTCAACTAGCCCTACAGCAGGCTCAGTGGCTTCTTTGCCATTTGTAAAAGAGGGTATTGATGATACATTAAAGGAAGTTCCTGCAAGAAAAGTTATAAATGCATTACCTTTCTACACCAGAATATGGAAAGAAACTCCAGAAGCGTTATCTGATGGAACTAAAGAAGTAGTGATAGATCCAGTATTTGGAAACTACACTTTAAGTAGTAATGCAGTAGGAATGAAAACAGCAATGGATGAGATTATACTTCATAATGCAACACCTATGTGGCTTGAAGAACTTGGACAAAACTATGCAGAATATGTTGTTGACGAGATAAGACACAGAGTATGGCTAGAAGACGAGATGTCTTTAAGAAAAAAGATGGAATTGGTTAAAGAATTGAATTTAGCAGGCGTGGCAGGCTGGAGATTAGGCTTGCAAGATGATAGTTATACCTGGGATGTAATTGAAGAATTTTTGAAGTAATTACTTGTTATATCAACAAAAAAAATGTTAATATATAATTTAGATGAAAGGATTTTGGTTAATACATGATAGAAACAAAGATATTTAAAATAGACCCAAACAATATGGATACTAATCTTCTTGATAAAGCGGCTAAGATCCTAAAAGACGGCGGATTAGTTGCATTTGCAACGGAAACTGTATATGGACTAGGGGCAGATGCATCTAGTAAAGAAGCTTCAAAAAAGATATACAAAGCAAAGGGAAGACCTTCAGATAACCCGTTGATAGTTCATATTGCTAACAAAGAGGATGTACAAAAGATAGCATATGTGTCTCATAAAGATGCCAATGCCCTAATGGATAAGTTTTGGCCAGGGCCAATGACACTGATTTTAAAGAAAAAAGATGTTATTCCTTTTGACACTACAGGTGGTTTAGATACTGTAGCAGTAAGAATGCCTGATCATAAGGTGGCTTTAGAATTAATAAAAAGATCGGGTTGTTTTGTTGCCGCACCAAGTGCAAATACTTCTGGAAGACCAAGTCCAACAAAGGCAGCTCATGTAATAGAAGACATGACTGGAAGAGTTGATGCAATAGTAGATAGTGGAGATGTTAATATAGGGATTGAATCAACGATTATAGATTTGACAGTAGAGACTCCAATGATTCTAAGACCAGGATTCATTACGAATGATATGATTAAAGAAATAATAGATGACGTGATTACTGATCCAGCTTTATTAGATAATTCTAAAGGAGAGTTTGTTCCAAAAGCTCCAGGTATGAAATATAAACATTACGCTCCAAAAGCAGATCTTACGATGTTTAAAGGTGATATTAAAAAAGTCATAGATAAGATTAATGTATTAGCCTTTGAAGCAAAAGAGCAAGGGAAAAAAGTTGGAATAATTGCGACAAGTGAGACAAAAGACGCCTATGAATGTGGAGAAGTATTAGTAATAGGAGATAGAATAGACGAAAAAAGTATAGCAGCTAATATATACTCGGTTTTAAGGGATTTTGACTTAAAAGAAGTTGATGTTATTTACAGTGAAACATTTTATTCAAGGGGTTTAGGAGAAGCTATAATGAATAGGTTAACAAAAGCAGCAGGATATAAAGTTGAAGAAGTTTAATAGTAAATAATTGTGTTTTAGAGAATGAAAGGAGAAATCTAAGTATTAGATTAGATATAATAACCATAATATGAAGGCATACAAGAAAGTTATATTTATAAGTTTAAATGGAACGTGTAGAGCACCTTTGGTTTCTGGTATTTTCAATCAAAAACTAAAAAATGATTTCAAAATTAATGATATAATCGTAGAGGCGAGAGGCTTAGTGGTGCTTTTTGAAGAACCACCAAACCCTAAAGCAGTTGCAGTAGCATCTAGTAAAGGATTAGATCTAACTAGTTACACATCTTCATTATTAGACGAATTAGATTTTGATGAAGATACTCTTATGCTTTGCATGAGCGAACAAAACAAAAAGAAAATATATGATGAATATCAGAATGCGCTAAATGTATACACAATAAAAGAATTTGTTGAAGAATCTGGCGATGTAGAGGCACCATATGGTAAAGAATTGCCAGATTATGCAGATACTTATGCATCGTTAGAAAGACTAGCAGATAAAATAATAGAAAAAATAATAGAAAGGAATAATTAATATGATAGCATTAGGATGTGATCAAGGCGGTTTTTTGCTTATGCAAAAAGTTATTAAGCATTTAGAAGAAAGAGGTTTAGAATATAAAGATTATGGAACATATTCAGAAGAAGCTTGTGACTACCCAATATATGCAAAAGCAGTAGCCAATGCAATAGTTAATAATGAATGTGATAAGGGTATTCTTATATGTGGCACTGGAATTGGAATATCTATAGCCGCGAATAAAGTAAAAGGCATAAGGGCAGCAGTGTGTACAGATTGTTTTACAGCTGAAGCTACAAGACTTCATAATGATGCGAATATATTAGCAATGGGTGGAAGAGTTGTAGGAGAAGGTGTTGCTTTAAAGATAGTTGATACATTTCTAGACACAGAGTATTCAAATGCACAAAGACACGCAAGAAGAGTGGCGATGATTGAAGATTAATGAAGCCTTGAATTGTAGTTAGATTAAATATTAAATAAATATAAACAAAAATCAATAATATAAAACTTGTATAAAATTTATTGAAAAATCATCAGTGATGATATACAATCGGTAACTGTACAAACCTAGACAAGGGTTAGACGCGTAATTGTCTATTAATAATATAGTTAATAAAATGATAATGACGGGAAAGGCATGGGTATAAAATTGGCAAATGTAAAGATAATGGATCATCCTCTGATTCAACATAAGATTGGAATTATTAGAAGAAAAGAAACGGGTTCAAAAGATTTTAGAGAGTTAGTTGGTGAGATTGCCAGACTAATGACATATGAAGCTACAAGAGATTTGCAACTTGTTGATGTAACTATTGAAACACCAATTTGTGAAACAATAGCCAAAGAATTAAAAGGCAAAAAATTAGCGATTGTTCCTATATTAAGAGCAGGACTAGGTATGGTTGATGGTATGTTAAGCATGATTCCAGCAGCAAAGGTAGGACATATTGGTTTATATAGAGATCCAGTCACTGTAAAACCGGTTGAATATTATTGCAAATTACCTGAAGATTGTTCGGAAAGAGATGTTTTTGTTGTTGATCCAATGCTTGCAACAGGTGGCTCCGCTATAGCAGCTATTAGTATGTTAAAAGAAAAAGGTGTAAAAAACATCAGATTTTTATGCATAATAGCAGCACCGGAAGGCCTTGAGGCGATGAAACAGGCACATCCTGACATCACAATTTACATAGGAGCTTTAGATGACCATTTGAATGATCATTCTTATATAGTTCCAGGTTTAGGTGATGCAGGGGATAGAATATTTGGAACAAAGTAATAAACAAGCAGATGAGGGAAAGGAAGATATGCATTTGTAAATAATTTGTGCATTGGTATTAATATGAGCGAAAAAAGAACAGATTATATTAGCTGGGATGAGTATTTTATGGGAGTGGCTATACTTTCAGGTCATAGATCTAAAGACCCTAGTACTCAAGTAGGTGCATGTATAGTTAGTCAGGATAACAAGATACTATCTATGGGATATAATGGTTTTCCTTTAGGATGTTCAGATGATGATTTTCCTTGGGCGAGAGAAGGTGAACCTCTTGATAACAAATATTTTTATTCGACGCATAGTGAACTGAATGCAATTCTAAATTATAGAGGCGGAAGTCTTGAAAATACAAAAATATACGTATCCCTATTTCCTTGTAATGAATGTGCAAAAGCAATTATTCAAGCAGGTATTAAATCTATTATATATATGTCAGACAAATATGCTGATACAGATATAGTGATAGCTTCAAAAAGAATGTTAAGAGCTGCTGGTGTAGAATATATTCAATATATTCCAACAGGTAGAGAAATTACAATTAATGTATAAAACTTGCGCAAAGAGGCCGATATAGAGATACTATTTCGGCCTTTAATTATGTAGCTTACCTATACATTTATATAAAACAGTGATATAATATCAACTAAATATATCGAAAAAAGAGGTAATAATGAGTAAGAAAAATGAGTACAAGAATATTGTATTGATAAGCCAATTAGGAATAAGTATGATGACACCTATATTTCTTTGTCTTATAGTAGGCATATTTATTGATAAAGAATTTGGCACAAGTACTGTATTGCCTCTGCTTTTTTTGGGTATTTTAGCAGGTGGTAGAAATACATATATGCTTGCAAAAAAAACAATTGATGATGATGAGCATAAAAAATCATAGATAGATTGTTAGATAGTATCCCTTGGATTATAAATAGGAGAAAAACAAGATGAAGTCATTTGCTTTTAAGCACTTAGTGATAGGTTTAATAGGTTTGTTTATTCTTGGAGAAATATTATTAATAGCGGTATTTCCTTTTAATACAGCCTATATTCTAGGATACATGTTAGGAATTGCTATAGCAATATTATTAGTTGTGCATATGGCATATGCAATAGATAGAAGTTTAGAAAAAGATGAAATTGGAGCATTAAAGCATATAAGAATTACATATGCAATTAGAATGGTCGTGTTAGCGATAAGTTTACTAATTATAGGATTAGTAAGTAAAGATGGTATACTGGCTGCATTAGTTGGAATATTTATGTTGAAAATATCAGCATATATGCAACCTTTAATATACAAGTTTATGAGTAAGTAGCAAAAGCGTACTGCATATACTAGCTTTTAAAATTCTAAAAAAGGAAGGTGAGAGAGTGGAAAATAGTATGCTGATTGGACTTCTTGCAAAAGAAGGAGGAGCGGATTTTAGTATTCATTATCTAAAAGAAGTTAATCTTTTTGGACAAAAGCTATATTTAACGACAACACATGTTAGTTTGATAGTTGTATCTTTAGTGTTAGTATTGTTAGCAATAGTAGTAAGAAGTAAAGTTAAAAAGGCAAATCCTGAAGATACACCCGGAGCATTTATGGCAGCAATTGAGACTTTTGTTGAAATGCTAGGCAATATGGTAGATGGTATCATGGGCGAGAATAGTAAAAGATTTGTAAACTACATATCAACTATTTTCTTGTTTGTATTATTTGCAAACATTTCAGGTTTGTTTGGTCTAAGAGCGCCTACGGCAGATTATGGTGTTACTTTACCGCTGGGTTTATTAACCTTTGCTTTGATTCACTACAATGGTATTAAGAAGAATAAAGTGGGTCATTTTACAGCATTGTTTAAACCATTTCCATTGCTATTCCCAATTAACTTTATTGGTGAGATAGCGGTTCCTATGTCATTATCACTACGTTTGTTTGGTAATGTATTATCAGGAACAGTAATGATGGGATTAATCTACGGATTATTACCACCGCCTGTAACTACAGGTATTCCAGCATTTTTACATGTATATTTTGATGTATTCTCAGGTGCAATACAAGCTTATGTATTTTGCATGTTAACTATGGTTTATATCAACGATAAAATAGCAGATTAATTATTAGGAGGATTATTATTATGAATAACATCACAGGACAAGAATTTATTTATGCAATGTCAGCAGTAGGAGCAGGTTTAGCAATGATCGCAGGTATCGGACCTGGTATTGGACAAGGATATGCAGCAGGTCAAGCAGCTTCAGCAGTAGGTAGAAATCCAGGAGCAAAATCTGACATCACTTCAACAATGTTACTAGGACAAGCGGTAGCAGAAACAACAGGTCTTTATGGTTTCGCGGTAGCAATTATATTAATGTTTGTTAAACCTTTCTAATCAAAGAAAAGATTATAGAACTATCATAATAATGGAAAGGAGGCCAACACTTGGATAATTATATCAATGGTAGTGTTGCCATGCTATTAGAATCAGGCCCAGGAAGAATTTTTGGTCTTGATGCACAATTATTATTTGATGCTGCAATATTAGCGTTTAATATATTTCTTTTGTTTATCTTATTATCGTATTTACTTTTTAATCCTGTAAGGGAGATGTTAAAGAAAAGACAAGATAAGATTACACATGAAAGAGAACAAGCAAAGACTGATATGGAGTATGCTCTTGAACTTAGAGATGATTATGAAACTAAGTTAAGAACTATTGAAAAAGAAGCGGAAAGCATATTAGCAGAAGCTAGAAAAAAAGCACTAAATAATAGAGAAGAAATAATATCAAAAGCTAAAGATGAAGCTAGCGCTATAGTACTTCATGCAAGTAACGAGGTTGAGCTAGAAAAAAGAAAAGCAATTGATGACATAAAGAAAGAAATCATTATGGTTTCTACTATGATGGCAGGAAAGATAGTATCTGCATCAATAGATGAAGCAAAGCAAGATGAGCTTATTGAAGATGCAATAAGAGAGATGGGTGATAAGACATGGCTAAGCTAATAACTAAAACTTATTCAGATGCTTTGTTTTCTCTAGCTATAGAAGAAAACAGCCTAGATGATACATATAATGAAGCAATCTCTGTAATTGGTGTTTTTAAAGATAATACTGACTTGCTAAAACTTTTAGAACACCCAAAGATTATACACGAAGAAAAAATAGAATTATTAGAGAACATATTTAAGAATAAGATAAGTGACAATTTGTTAGGATTTCTTACTTTAATAGTAAAAAAAGACAGACAATCATTTATAACAGAAATACTTGAGTATTTTGAAGCTCAAGTTAAAGAGTACAAAAAAATAGGTGTTGTTAAAGTTTCATCTGCAAAATTATTAAATGATGATAAGAAAAAAAAGATTGAACAAAAACTATTAGACACTACAAACTATTTGACTTTAGAAGTTGAATATTCAGTAGATGAGAGCCTGATTGGTGGAGTTGTTATCAGAATTAAAGACAGGATAGTAGATGGAAGCGTAAAAACACAGATTGAAAAACTATCAAAAGAATTATATAAAGTTCAAATGAAATAATTACGAAAGAAGGTGGGTTAGCTACATGAATTTAAAACCAGAAGAGATAAGTTCTGTTATTAAAGAGCAGATTAAAAGATATACCACCGAGTTAGATGTATCAAATGTTGGTACAGTTATGCAGGTTGCTGACGGTATCGCTAGAATACATGGTCTTGAAAATGCAATGCAAGGCGAACTTTTAGAGTTCCCAGGTGACGTATTTGGCATGGTTCTTAACTTAGAAGAAGATAATGTAGGTGCTGTTTTACTCGGTAATCAGAAAAATATTAGTGAAGGCGACATTGTAAAGACTACAGGAAGAGTTGTTGAAGTACCTGTAGGTGATGCAATGACAGGAAGAGTTGTAAATGCACTTGGACAACCTATTGATGGAAAAGGACCTATTCAAACAGAGACATTTCGTCAAATTGAAAGAGTTGCATCAGGCGTTATATCACGTAAGTCAGTAGATACGCCACTACAAACTGGTATCAAAGCTATAGATGCTATGATTCCAATTGGTAGAGGGCAAAGAGAATTGATAATTGGAGACCGTCAAACAGGTAAAACTGCAATTGCGATTGATACAATCATCAATCAAAAGGGTCAAGGAGTACATTGTATATATGTTGCTATAGGCCAAAAGTCTTCAACAGTTGCAAGTATTGTAAAAACGCTTGAAGAAAATGATGCTATGGCATACACAACTATTGTAGCTTCAACAGCAAGTGAGATGGCTCCACTTCAGTATATTGCACCTTATACCGGATGTACAATTGGTGAAGAGTGGATGGAAAAAGGAAAAGATGTACTTGTTATTTATGATGATTTAAGTAAGCATGCAACAGCTTATCGTACACTTTCATTACTTCTTAGAAGACCACCAGGTAGAGAAGCATATCCTGGAGATGTATTCTATTTACATTCTAGATTACTTGAAAGAGCAGCTAAGTTATCAGATGCATTAGGTGGTGGTTCACTAACAGCACTTCCTATTATAGAAACACAAGCAGGTGACGTATCAGCATATATTCCTACAAATGTTATATCTATAACAGACGGACAAATATATCTTGAATCAGAGATGTTTAATGCAGGTTTTAGACCGGCTATTAATGCAGGTCTTTCAGTATCACGTGTTGGTGGTGCTGCACAGATTAAAGCTATTAAAAAATTAGCGGCTCCTATAAGAGTAGAATTAGCTCAATATAGAGAGTTAGCAGCATTTGCGCAGTTTGGCTCTGAACTTGATAAAGACACAAAAGAAAAGTTAGATCAAGGTGTTAGAATCAAGGAAGTATTAAAGCAAGGACAGTACAATCCAATGCCTGTAGAATATCAGGTTATAATCATATATGCAGCTACAAGAAAGCATTTAATAGATATCGCCGTTAAAGATATTTTACCGTTTGAAAAAGCTTTATTTGAATTTGTTGATACTAAGTATCCTGAAATAACTTCAAGTATTAGAGAAACAAAAGAACTTACACAAGAGACAGAAGAGCTTTTAATAAAAGCTATTGGTGAATGCAAACAAGAGTTTCTTAAGTAGAAAGTGGTGATATTATGGCATCTATGAGAGATATTCAAAGAAGAAAAAAAAGTATTCAAAGCACAGGTCAAATTACTAAAGCTATGAAGCTTGTTTCAACAGTCAAGCTTCAAAAGGCAAAAGTACATGCTGAAAAGTCTAACCCATATTTTACAAATATGTTTAAAATTGTAAAGTATATGATAGCAAGATCAGGACACATTGAAAGCTCTTACCTAAATGCTAAGAATACAGACAAAAAGGCTGTTATATTAATATCATCAAATAAAGGACTAGCAGGCGGTTACAATGCGAACATAGCAAAAGTAATATTACAAAACAGTGAAATAGTAAAAGAATCAGCCCAAATATATGCAGTTGGAAGAAAGGCAAGAGATGTACTTGCGAGAAATGGTTTTTCAATAACAAATGATTATTCAGAAGTTATAGAAAACCCAATGTATTCTGATGCTATGGATATTTGTGCAGATGTATTAGATTCTTATAAAAAAGGCGAAGTTGGAGAAATATATATTGCCTATACAGCATTTAAAAATACAGTAACACATATTCCGACTTTAACAAAACTATTGCCTGTATCAAAAGATGAATATGAATTAACAGAAGAAGAAAAACTAACTCTTATGAATTATGAGCCAGAAGAAGAGGATGCCTTAGAGATAATAATTCCAAAATATATTACAAGTATAATATATGGTGGTCTTATGGAATCACTTGCAAGTGAAAACGGTGCAAGAATGGCAGCGATGGATTCGGCAACAACTAATGCAGAAGAATTAATTGATGACTTAGCACTTATGTATAATAGAGCAAGACAAAGTTCTATAACACAAGAACTTACAGAGATTATAGCTGGTGCTGAGGCTATAGGAAGTTAAAGAAAAGGAGTGAGTAAAGAAGAATGACAATGAATAATCAAGAAGCACAAAACGTTGGTAAGATTACCCAGATTATCGGTGCCGTATTAGATATAAAATATTCACAAGGAACTCTTCCTGAGATATACGAAGCTATTAATATATTTAATAACGATAAAAAATTGGTTGTAGAAGTTGCTCAACACCTTGGAGATGACCAAGTTAGATGTATAGCAATGGGACCAACTGATGGATTAGTGCGTGGAATGGATGCTGTTGCGACAGGAGCGCCTATAAGTGTTCCGGTTGGTGAGAATACACTTGGTAGAATATTTAATGTATTAGGAGAAGCAATAGATGATAAGGGCGCTCCTAGTGATGTTTCATATTTACCAATACATAGAAATCCTCCGAAATTCGAAGAGCAATTAACTACAACTGAGATGCTTGAAACAGGTATAAAGGTAGTAGATTTACTTTGCCCTTATCAAAAAGGTGGTAAGATTGGTCTTTTTGGTGGTGCAGGAGTTGGAAAGACTGTATTAATTCAAGAATTAATCAGAAACATAGCGACTGAACACGGTGGATATTCAGTATTTACAGGTGTTGGTGAAAGAACAAGAGAAGGAAATGACTTATATCATGAGATGATAGAGTCAGGAGTTATTAATAAAACCACAATGGTATTTGGACAAATGAACGAACCCCCAGGAGCAAGAATGAGAGTAGGACTTACAGGTCTTACTATGGCAGAACATTTCCGTGATCAAGGTGGTAAGGAAGTATTACTTTTTATTGATAATATCTTTAGATTTACTCAAGCAGGTTCGGAAGTTTCTGCACTACTTGGACGTATGCCTTCAGCAGTTGGATATCAGCCAACACTTCAAACTGAAATGGGTGCACTACAAGAGCGAATCACATCAACAAAGAATGGTTCTATTACATCAGTTCAAGCAGTATATGTGCCAGCGGATGATTTAACAGATCCAGCGCCAGCAACAACTTTTGCGCATTTAGATGCAACAACAGTTTTATCGCGTTCAATAGTTGAACTTGGTATCTATCCTGCGGTTGATCCATTAGAATCAACTTCTAGAATTCTTGATCCTAGGATTGTTGGACATGAGCATTATGAAGTTGCTCGTGGAGTTCAGGAAATACTACAAAGATATAAAGAGCTTCAAGATATTATAGCAATTCTTGGTATGGATGAATTATCTGAACAAGAAAAGCTTACAGTATCAAGAGCAAGAAAAGTACAAAGATTCTTATCTCAACCTTTCTTCGTAGCAGGTCAGTTTACAGGACTTGAAGGAAGATATGTTCCAATTAAAGATACTATCGAAGGATTTAAGCAAATTATCGAAGGAAAGCATGATGATATTCCTGAAAGTTATTTCTTAAATGCTGGAAGTATTGATGATGTATTAGCTCGTGTAAATAAGGCATAGCTATAAGAATTGAAAGGTGTGGGAATAAAGATGGCAGATGACAAAATGTATTATGTAGAGATTATCTCTCCTGATAGAGTGTTTTATAAAGGTCAAGTTAATTTTCTTGAAATTGAAACCACTGAAGGAAGAATAGGTATATATAAAAACCATATTCCTCTAACTAGTGTCATAAAACCAGGTATAGTTAAACTCTTTCAAGAAGAAGTGCGTAAAGCAGCTATCCATGACGGATTTATTCAGGTATACCCAGATAAAGTTACTATTATGGCAGAGATAGCAGAGTGGCCAGATGAAATAGACCTTAATCGTGCTATGGAAGCAAAAATCAGAGCAGAGAGAAACCTTAAAAGTGGTGGAAGTGAAGTCAATCTTAGCCGAGCAGAAGCTGCACTTAAGCGTTCATTAGCAAGAATAGAATTAAAGCAATAACCTATAATGGCCACAATGACTTCTAGTTGTTGTGGTTATTAAATATAAAAATAAATGAATAATAGTAATAAATAAAGGTGGGTTTTATGTCAACAAATATGGAAAATTTAAATATTTTTTTGAGTGAAATTATAAATGAAAAATTAAAGAGAATAATTATAAGTAATAAAAAGAAAAACTCAAATATAGATAGCGATACAAATATTAGTAATCTTAATACTAATATAGAAAAAATAAAGATAAGACCCGTTATTATAAAAGAAGGATTTTTATATCAAGCGTCTGAAACAGTTGGTAAAAAAGAAATACACAAAAACTTTGATGCTAAAAGCATAAAAGATTATATAATTATGAATTTGGAAAATAATTTCAAACAATGTCAGATAGAGACAGTAGAAAAAGATGCAAGTATTTTGATCAGCAAAAGTTTGAAAGTAACTATAAATGTTAAAAAGAAAAAAGAAGTAAAAGAAGTTGATAAAGATTCTTTAAAGCATAATAGGACAAAGAAATATTTGATTCCTGAACATACAATAGTTCCATTTATGCAAGATTTAGGCGTTATGACTTCAGAGGGTAAAATTGTTAATCAAATGTATGATAAATATAGACAGATTAATAGATTTTTAGAATTCATTGAAGATATAGTGCCCAGAATAGAAAATGAAGATTTGAAAAAAGAGATAACTATAATTGATTTTGGTTGTGGAAAATCATATCTGACATTTGCAATGTATTATTATCTTCATATAATGAAAAAACTAAATGTTAGGATAATAGGACTAGATCTAAAAGAAGATGTTATTGATAAATGTAATACCTTAGCAAAATCTTATCAGTATGAAAAACTTGAGTTTTTAAAAGGCGATATAGCAGACTATAATGGAGTTTCAAAAGTAGATATGGTTGTGACACTACATGCTTGCGATACTGCAACAGATTATGCACTTGCAAAAGCTTATAGTTGGGGCGCAAAAGTAATACTTAGTGTTCCTTGCTGTCAACATGAAGTTAATGCACAAATTCAAAATAAACTCTTAAATAATATCTTTTCATATGGTATATTAAAAGAGCGTATGTCTGCTCTTATTACAGATGGTTTAAGAGCTGAAATATTAAAGTCTAAGGGATATGAAGTATCAATATTAGAATTTATTGATATGGAACATACGCCTAAGAATTTGCTTATAAGAGCTGTAAAATCTAAGAAAGAAAAGGACTATTTTAAGACTGAAAAAGAAATAAAAGATGTTTTAGAAGAATTTAATTTAGAGATTACCTTACAAAAGTTACTCTCATAAGAATATTTTTACAAATATAAAGGAAGGATGCAGTATTATTGCATGTTAATAATATGAGAAATTTTATATTAAAACTAATAACATTAACAGTCGTGTTTATTGCTGTAGTAGTAGTCTATTTTTTAACGAATATTGAAAAAGAGGTTAATGAACTAGAAAAACAAAAAGAAATCAATTTGCCGTATTTACATACAATTGTGAGTGGAGAAGTTACTAACAAGTTAATAGGATACACTAAGGATATAAAACAGCAATATATTCATGCAAGTATTACACCTCTTAGTGAAGATAGAAAGCTTAAGTTAGTTATTAAAAGACAAAACAATAATATCGCATCAATATCTTATGAAGTTAGAAGTAAGAATGGAGAGAGTTTAATTGAAAAAACCAATGTTGAAAGCTTTGAAATAAAAGAAGATACTATTAATCTTGATTTACTCTTATCAAATATTATAGAAAAGGATGTGGAATACATTCTTACTGTAAAGCTTGTAACAGAGTTGAAAGGTGAAGTAAATTATTATTCAAGGGTTGCAGTCTTTAGTAATGAATATTACAAAAGCCACATTGATTTTTTAAAAGATTTTAGAAAACTAACTTTAGACAAATCAGATGATTTAGTTAATTATATGAATCCGCTGCAAAATGTAAACAACAATAATTTAGGTTATGTAACAATAAATTCAAATTTTAACCAATTAACATGGGGGAATTTGAAAGTAGAACTTATGAATTCGCCGCAGATAACAATAAAGGATATTATTGGTAATATAACTAATCTTATCGTTGAATATCAGATTAAAGCATTTAATGAATATGATACTGAACAGTACTTTTTGGTTAAAGAAGTTGTAAGATTAAGAACTGAAGGAAGTAGTAGAATATTTGTAGATTTATATGATAGGAAGATGGAACAAATACTTGATGTTAACAACCAAAACATTTCAAAAACAAGAATTAATCTAGGAATAGATAGTGATTTAGAAGTAAAATATGAAACAAGCCCTACAGGTTCATATATAGGTTTTGTGAAAAACAATAGCTTGTATCTAATGGATATGGCAGAAAATAAAGTGGTTGATTTGTTTAGTTTTGGTGGCTATAGTGAAAAAAACATATGGTCAAACAGTACTAATTTTGATATTGATGTAGTAAGGGTTGATTCAAAAGGTAATGTGGATTTTATTGTATATGGCTATATGTATAAAGGACAAAGAGCAGGCGAGGTAGGAATATCTTATTATAGATACAAAAGAGAAGATAATTCACTAAAAGAGATAGTTTTTGTGCCATCTAAAAAGCCTTATGAAATATTAAAAGAAACTATTAATAGTATGGCATATGTAAGTGACGATAATGTATTTTACTTAATGTTAGATGATAGCATTTATACTATAACACTTGATAGTTATGAATATGTACAGTTAGTAGGTGGCTTATCAGAAGGCAATTATGTGATTAGTGATGATAGCACTGTAATTGCCTGGCATGAGAATTCTAGTATTAATGAAGCTACAAGTATAAGAGTAGTTGATATTAAAAACAAAAAAGATGAAGTTATTAAAGCAGCAGATGATGAATATTTGAAAGTTGCAGGTTTTATAGATGGTGATTTTGTGTATGGAAAGGCCAAAAAAACTGATGTTAAAAAAGATAAAGCAGGTGAAACGATCTTTCCAATGTATGAACTTGTAATTAAGATAAAAGATAAAGAAGATGAAAGCTATACAAAAAAAGGAATATATATTGTAGATGTAATAATAGAATCAAATATGCTTAGATTAAAAAGAGTTCAAAAATCAAGTGATGGTAACTATGTAAGTATAGCGGAAGAACAGCTTACAAATTCAGAGGCAGAGGTGAATGCGTTGGTTTCAAAATCCAAAATAGTAACGGATCTAAAAAAAGAAGAGCTGGTTTTAAAATTTGCATATACAGTTACAAATACTAATAAAATAGACCTGATAAAACCTTCAAAATTAGAGATTAGCAAAGCTGATACTCTAGCGAATAGAAAAGTAACAGAAGAAAACAAGTACTTTGCATATTCGATTGAAAAATTAACTGGCTCATATAAAGATGTGGCAGATGCTATAAATGATGCATATAATAATATGGGTGTAGTAATAAATAATAAAAATGAGTATATCTGGGCAAGAACTAGTAGAAAGCTTTTTGTGGAGAATAAAAATTATACTATTTCTATAGAGGATGTAAATACACCTTTAGAATTGTTTGAAAAATATAAATCAAAAGGAATTCCTGTTATTGGGGCAACACTGGATAAGTTAATGTATTTTCTTGATGATGGAAAAGTAATACTTGCTATAAATAAAGATAATCAAGCAGAGATAATTTACGGATATAAAGGAACTTATATAACCACAACTAATACAATATATGTTAAAAATCCTTTTACAGGTGAAGATTATAATAAAGAATATTTAAAATCAATAGAGGAATATAGCGCTAATGATAATCAGTTTATAGTAATAGGTTAGAAGATATATTACTAATTTAAGTTGAAAGGATAGGTTATGAAAATGGGAAAAAGAAAGAAGATAACTAAGAGTTTATCATTAGTTTTAGTAAGTTTTTTGATTTTGATTATGAGTAGTTGTTTATTTGCTAATGACAAAGATAAGAGTAAGGAAGGTGAAAGGGTAACCTTTATTAAAGAAGAATTAGTAAATATTACAAATTTTATTGACAAAGATAGCATCCTGGTAGAAGAAACTATGTATCCTTGTACAAAAGAGACTATATTGATTCAGGCTAGAGATGAGAAAACATTTAAACTTAAATTAATGATTTATGATGTTATAAAAGAAAAAATAATAAACGCGGTAGAAGTAGAAGACACAGAGCTTAGTGAAGATGAAAGAATTGATGGATACTATCCAGTTCTTACCATAGGAGATTATATCTATATCTATCAAAGTGATATAGGCGTAGTTAAAATATATGATAAATCATTAAGATTAAAAAAAGAGATAGACACAAAAATTAAAAATACATTCTTTTGTGAAGTTGGAGTTTATGAGCAAAAAGAAGGCGTGTTTATATATGATGCGGCGACTTTTTCGCTAACATTTACAACTATTAATGATGAAAGTCCAAACAACATTTATAAATTTGATGAAAAAACAGCTCCATCATATTCAACGGGTATAGTTGATGATGCAAATATTTATATATATGAATCAATAGACGAAGAAGGATTAAGAGGAACATATTTTTTTGATATAAATAACAAAAAGTTTCTTGATGTTAAAAATACAGAAAGCTATTTTAGTATTTGTGGAAGTAATGTAGTAGAAAGCTCTAACTTTGAGGGCAATGAGATAAGGGTTATTAACCCATTTAGCAATAGAGAATTAAGTACTTATGTTTTGGATAAAAAAGGTGGTTCTTTATATAACCTTTTAGATGAAGCTGGTGATAATATTCTTAGTATAGAAACTATGGATAACACAGAAAAACTTGAATTTTATATTAAAGCCTATGATGTTACTTCTAATAAAAAAGCGGAACTAGAAGTTGATGACTTTAAAGGTGATTCGCAAGTTACTTTTGTCTCATTTGTTAGTTTTAATACAGAGTTAACACCATATGCGTTACTAAAAGGTTATACAGAGAGTGAAGATAATTCGCAGTTATATATTTGGAATTTTTCTAAGTATTTTAAAGAAGATACAAGCTCAGCTTTTGAAAATGTAATAAATAATTTCAAAGAATCTAAATTTAATGAAACTAACTTAGAGATAGAAACTTTAGTTGAGTATATTGAAGAAAAGCACCAGATTGAAATATTTTATGGAGAAAAAGCTGTGAGATATTTTCCTGACTTTGCTGTTACACAAATGACGGATAACGAGGCTACAATCAATGCATTAAATGAAATTAAGGCTTTGCTAGATAGACTACCTGAAGGTTTTATGAAAGAATTCAAATCAGACACTATAAAAGGTTATCAAATATATTTATGTAGTACATTAGTGCAAGGAAGTTCTTATGGAATTGCTTCTCCTGCGGCATTTGCCCTAGAATATGATGGCTATCAAATGATGGTACTAGATTGTAATATGTCTAATATCAACAATAATATTGCTCATGAATTAAGTCATGCAATAGATAACAAATTATTCAATCAATTCTGGAATGATAAAATAGATTCCTTTTATTCTAATTGGGACACTTTAAATCCAAATGGTTTTGAATATTTTATGGCATATTTAGATGAAGAGGGTAATGAATATGATTCTTATTATTCATCTGAGTATACTACTTTTAGCGAAGATGATGTTAATAATGTCTATTTTGTAGATGGCTATGCAAAGACTTTTGAAACAGAAGATAGAGCTAGAATATTTGAATATATTCTGGGCAATTCAAAAGAAGTTGAGCTACCTGAGTGCTTTGAAAGTGAAAAGATAAGAAATAAAATCAATATGATGTCAGAACATATTAGAGAAGGGTTTTCAAGTGTTGGTGAAGAAAAAATGTACTGGGAAACCTGGTTTGATTAAAGATTGAGGTTGTAAAATATAAAATACAAAAGTTTGATAAAAATAAACGCAATGAATAACTATTATAATTGGTTTGTTATTAGTAGGAAATAATTGTAAAAGATTTTAGGTTTTTAATAGTAGTTAAATAATTGTAAAAGATTTTAGATTTGTTAATAGTAGTTAAATAATTGTAAAAGATTTTAGATTTGTTAATAGTAGTAAAAT